>JBILLY010000226.1:0-7134 GCA_044375835.1 Opitutaceae bacterium | reverse complement strand
GTGACGCACCTCTTCAATTCGGTGCCGGCGCGCCGCAAGTTTCTCAAATCCGACCAGACCGAGGCGGCGCACATCGTGCACTGCGTGCGGCTCTACGCGCTGGCGTGCCCGCGCACGGCCTTCACGTTGATCGAGGACGGGCGGGTGATCTTCCGCTCGCCGGAGTGCAGCACGCTGGCGGAGCGGGTGGCGGAGATTTTCGGCCGGCAGCTGGCGGAGTCGCTGGTGCCGATCGAGTGCACCGAGCCCGGGATGAAACTGCACGGGCTGATCGGCCGACCCGGCGTCGGACGCGCGACGCGGCACGAGATGATTGTGTTTGCCAACGGCCGGCCGGTGGACAGCCGCACGCTCAACTACGCGCTGATCGAGAGCTACCACGACTCGCTGCCGAAGGGGCGCTACCCGCTCGCCTTTGTGTTTTTCGAATGCGATCCGGCGGCGATCGACGTAAACGTGCACCCCGCGAAGCGCGAAGTGCGCTTCCGCAGCGAGCCGCAGGTGCGCGGCTTCGTGATCCGGGCGGTCCTGCAGCGGCTGCGGGAAATCACCGCGCCGGGCGCACCGGCGGAGGACGCAGCGGCACCGGGCGCGCGGGGGGTGATCGCGCCGCCGCACCTCGGCGCCGCATCCTTGCCGACGGAGCGGACGGCACCGCGCCCGCCTGCGGCCCCGACCGACGCGTCCGATTCGACCCGTGCGCCGTCGTCCGTGCCTGCGACGTCGTCGGCGCCGGCCGGCGGCAGGGGCACCGGCGCCCATCTCACGCCGACCGGGCACATCGCGATGACGGAGACGCCGACGGCGGGAGCTCCGGCTGCGGTGGCCGCGGCGCCGACGGCGACCGGGACGCGCGCGGTGCTCGGAGGCGGAGCGGTCGGGTTTGGCGTGGCCGGGAGCGGCCGAACCGCGGCGGCGCCCGGAGGGGCGGCGCCGGTCGCGCCGGCGTGGCGGTTCGTCGGCTTGGCGCACGGCAACTACGCGCTGTTCGAGACGGCGGCGGGCGTGGTGTTGCTCGACCGGCGGGCGGCGCACGAGCGGGTGTGGTTCGAGCGGTTGCGGGCGGAGTTCCGGGCGGGCGCGGTGGCGAGCCAGCGGCTCCTGCTGCCGCAGCCGCTGGAGTTGGACACGATCGCCTCGGCGCTGCTGCTGGACCGGCTGGAGTTTCTGCGGCAGCACGGCTTCGAGGTCGCGGAGTTCGGGCGGAATTTTTTCCGCATCGAGGGACTGCCGGCCTGGATGGAGCCGGCGGATGCGGAGCCGTTTCTGCGCGACCTGATCGGGGCTTTCCGCGAGGGCACGCTCTCGGAGCGCAATCCCGAGGTCGCGCGCGACGAGCTGGCGCGGCTGGCGGTCGCCAAGGCGGTGCGCTTGCCCGAGCGCGTCGGGGAGGCCGAGGTGCGGGCGTTGGTCGCGCAACTGTTCGCCACGCCGTCGCCGCTCGCGAGTCCGGGCGGGCGACCGACCTACATCGAGTTGAACCACGGCGAGTTGGCGCGACGCTTCCAAAAATAAGCCGCACCCCGCGCTCGCGCTGGCATGAATCGTTCTACAAGATCGGCACCTTTTCCTATGTCGTCCGCCGCCAAGAAGTCCGCCTCCCGTGCCTCCAAGCCTGCCGCCGCCGCGGCCGCACCCACGGTGTCCGCGCCCGGGGCCGCTCCGGCTTCCGCCGCCACGGGCTCCATCCACAATCCGCACGCCACGCAGGACCGTCCGGACGAGGTGATGCGCTCGTTGATCCAGCGCCACCTCGTGTCGACGCTGGCGCGCCATCCGAGCTCGGCGACGCCGCGGGATTGGTGGGTCGCCACCGTGCTGGCGCTGCGGGATTCGATCCACGAGCGGATGATCGAGACGCAGGCGGTGCACAACGCGCAGAACGTCCGCCGTATCTACTACTTCTCGCTCGAATACCTGATGGGCCGGCTCTTCGGCAACAACCTGACCGCCACCGGGCTTTACGAGACGGCGCGCGCGGCGCTCGCCTCGCTCGGGCAGGACTTTGAGAAGATCCGCGAGGCGGAAGTCGACATGGGGCTGGGCAACGGCGGCCTCGGGCGGCTCGCGGCCTGTTTCCTGGATTCGCTCGCGACCCTCGACTACCCGGCGCTCGGCTACGGGATCTATTACGAGTTCGGCCTGTTCAAGCAGAGCTTCGTCAACGGCCACCAGGTCGAGAGTCCGGACAACTGGATGATCTTCGGCGATCCGTGGGAGATCGTCCGCCCCGAATACGCGCAGGAGGTGCAGCTCTACGGCCGGGTCGAAAACGTCTTCGACGACCGCGGCAACTACCGCCCGCGTTGGGTCGGCACCAAGACCATCCTCGGTGTGCCGCACGATATCCCGATCGCGGGCTACGGCACCAAGACCGTCAACCTCCTGCGCCTCTGGGCGTCGAAGGCGACGGACGACTTCGATTTGGCGGCGTTCAACAGCGGCGGCTACGTCGACGCCGTGCGCGAGAAGGCCGTCGGCGAGACGGTCTCGAAGGTCCTTTACCCGAACGACAAGACCGAGAACGGCAAGGAGCTGCGCCTCGTGCAGCAGTATTTCTTCGTGTCGTGCTCGCTGCGCGACATCCTCCGCCGCCACTTCCGCACGCCCGGCAACTCGTGGGACAACTTCGCGGCCAAGGTCGCGGTGCAGCTCAACGACACGCACCCGGCCATCGCCGTGGTCGAGCTCATGCGCATCCTCGTCGACGAGCAGGGCATGGCGTGGGACGCGGCGTGGAGCATCGTCACCCGGACCTTCGCGTATACGAACCACACGCTTCTGCCCGAGGCGCTGGAGAAGTGGGGCGTGCCGCTCTTCGAGCGCGTGCTGCCGCGTCACCTCCAGATCATCTACGACATCAACGCCCGCCTCATGCAGCTCGTCGAGGCGCGCTGGCCCGGCGACAACGAGAAGAAGCGCGTGTGCTCGCTGATCGAGGAGCACGGCGGCAAGTCGGTGCGCATGGCCAACCTCGCCGTCGCCGGCTCGCACGCCGTCAACGGCGTCGCGGCGCTCCACACCGCGCTGCTGAAGCAGGATCTGTTTCCGGAGTTCGACGCGCTCTACCCCGGCAAATTTCGCAACAAGACCAACGGTATCACGCCGCGCCGCTGGTTGCTGAAGAGCAATCCGCGTCTCGCGGCCGCGATCACGGAGAAGATCGGCCAGCGCGAGTTCATGGCGATCAAGCGCGCCAACAAGGTCGACCTCGCCGCCACCATCAAGGCCGAGTGCGGCATCGACGTCTCGCCCGACGCGCTCTTCGACGTGCAGATCAAGCGCCTGCACGAATACAAGCGGCAGCACCTGAACCTGCTGCACATCCTCGCGCTCTACCGCCGCCTGCTGCAGAACCCGGCGCTCGACCTCGTGCCGCGCGTCTTCGTCTTCGCGGCCAAGGCCGCGCCCGGCTACGACCTCGCGAAAAACATCATCCGCGCGATCAACGTCATCGGCGCCCGCATCAACGGCGACGCCCGCCTGAACGGCAAACTGAAGGTCGCGTTTCTGCCCAACTACCGCGTGTCCCTCGCCGAGAAGATCATCCCGGCCGCCGATCTCTCCGAGCAGATTTCGACCGCCGGCAAGGAAGCGTCGGGCACGGGCAACATGAAGCTCTCCCTCAACGGCGCGCTCACCATCGGCACGCTCGACGGCGCCAACGTCGAGATCAAGGAAGAGGTCGGCGACGAAAACATCTTCATCTTCGGCCTCACGGTGGAAGAGGTCGTGGCGCTGCGGAAAAAAGGCTACAACCCGTGGGACCTCTACCACGCGGACGAGGAACTGCGCGCGATCATCGACTGGCTCGGCAGCGACTACTTCACGCCGGGCGAGCAGGGGGCATTCGGCCAAGTGCACGGCAGCCTGCTGCACGGCGGCGATCCGTTCATGGTGCTGGCCGATTTCCGCAGCTACAGCGACGCGCACGCGCGCGTCGACGCGGCCTATCGCGATCCGGCGAAGTGGGCCCGCATGGCCATCCTCAACACCGCCCGCATGGGCAAATTCTCCAGCGACCGCACGATCCGCGAATACGCCGAGGATATCTGGAAGCTGCCGGCCGTCGCGGTGCCGTGAGGCACGGCTCCGGGCGGTCATGGCGCGGAGCCCGGAGCCGGGCGCCGAGAGGCCGGAGCCGGGTGCCCGAGCTGAGCCGCCCGACCTGAGCGCCGCGAATTGAGTGCGCCCGGGGCGTAGCGGGGCGACGCGGGCGACCGCGCCGCGTAGGGCGGGAACCCGCGAGGCATCCGGCGTGACCGAGGGTGCGGACGTGACCGCGCGGCCGGCTCGACAACGGGGCCGACTTGCCCGCGAATGCGCGCCTCGCCCGCCGCCTATGTTTTCTCTCCGCCGCGTATACTTCGCCTTGTGCGGCCTCGCCGCGGGCGCGGGTTTGGCGGACGCGGCGGAAACGCCGGCACAGGCCGCGCCGCCGCGGTGGGTGGTGCCGCCGCTCGACGGGGAGCTGCGCGGCGAGCTGACACCGGATCTGTTGCCCGGCGCGCCGCCGGTGCAGTGGACCTTGCGCATCGCGACGACGCGGCCGCGCGAACGGGCCGTGACGTTTCTGGTCGAGGGCCGCGGGCTGCGGGTCGAAGGCGACGCCTTGCTCGATCCGGCGGGCGAGGGCGCCTGGCGGATAATCGCGGCCCGCATCGATCTGGCCGAGTGGTTCGGGTGGCTGGCGCCGCGGTGGGCGCCCGAGGTGCAGACGGTGGCCGTGGCAGGCGTGCTCTCGGCGGAGGGCGGAGGCATGTGGCGGGGCGGACGGTTGACCGGACGCGTCCAGGCGGCGGTGCGGGACGGCAGCGTCGACGACGTCGCGCGCAAGCTGCGGCTCGACGGCGTGTCGCTCAATCTCGTGCTCGACGAACTCGCGCCGCGGCGGGCGGCGGCCGGACAGGTGCTCGCGTGGACCGGCGGCAAGTTCGACGTGCTCCGCCTGGGCGCGGGTCGGGTGGAATTTGCGGTGACCGGGGACAGTGTCGAGGTGGCGGCCGCGGAGTTGGAGGTGCTCGGCGGCCGGCTCCGGGTGGGCGGCCTGCGGTTCGATCTGGCGACGCCGGAATTTGCGGTGACGGCCAGCATGCACCGGATCGAACTCGCGCAGTTGTTGCGGTTTCTGCCGCCGGTGCTGTCGGAGGCGCGCGGCAAGGTCGAGGGCAGCGTGACGCTGCGCCGCGACGGCCGCGGCATCGCGGTGGACGAGGGGCGATTCGCGCTCGAACCGGGAGAGACAGCGGAGCTGCGGTTGGCGCCCGGTCTGACGCAGATCGCGGCGGGCATGCCGGAGATTGTGCGCACGCACTATCCGGGGCTGGCGCAAATGGAAGCCGGCGGGGTGTCGCTGCAGGCGCGCGAGCTGGAGATCCGGCTGACCCCGGGCGGCGACGCCGACGGTCGCACGGCGCGGCTGCATGTGGCGGGTGGACCGGCGGATCCGGCGTTGCGGGCTCCGGTGGTGATCGACGTGAACGTGCGCGGCCCGCTGGAGCAGTTGGTCCGCATGGGCACCGATTCGCGGCTGCGTTTCGGCGGCGAAAGAAGATGAATCTTTCGTTGATGGCCGGCGTCCAACCGGGCAACACCTTCGCACGTCATGCTCCTCCGCCGCGCCGCCCTCGCCCTGTGTCTCCTGCCGCTTGCGGGCTGCCTGAGCGTCAAGACGCAGCCGATCGAGGTGAAGCCGATCCACATCACGGTCGATGTGAACGTGCAGGTGAAGGTGGAGAAGGCGTTGCAGAACTTTTTCGGCGACATCGACCGCAAGGCCGCCGATTCCGGCTCCTGAATTTTCCCATGAATACCCGATTCCTCTCCCGCGCCCTGTGGTGCTGGTTCGCTCTTTGGCTCGGTGCCGCCGCGTTGCACGCGTCGGACAGCCTCGATGCCGTGAAGGCGCGCATGGAAAAGCGCGTCGCCGCGATCAACAAATTCAAGGACCGCAAGATCGTCGGTGAAAACAACCGCGGGTTTCTCGACGTGCGCGGCGAGGTGCTCGGCGAAGAGCGCGGCGTGGTTTCCGAGGAGAACTCGGACCGCCAGAAAGTCTATGCCGCGATCGCCGCGCAGGAGCGCACGACGGTCGACAACGTCGGCCGCCAGCGCGCCCAGCAGCTCGAGTCGCTCGCGAAGCGCGGGCACTGGGTGCAGGACGAAGACGGGCGTTGGTATCAGAAGAACTGAGCGCCCTCGCCGTCGCACCGCGAACGCGGGCAAGGTCGGAATCTTTCGGGCTGCCGCCGGTCGGCAGCCCTTTCTTATTGCGCTCCGCGCGGCTCGCCGGGCGCGCGGCGGAGCGGAAGCCGCGCAGGGTTGCGGTGGCGCCGGGTCGCGCGCGACAGACGGCCTCAGATGAGCATCGCGGCCACGCAGGCGGTCAGAAAGCAGGCGATGCTGCCACCGAGCAGGGCTTTTAGGCCGAGCTGGGCTAGGACCGGACGCTGGTTCGGGGCGAGCGAACCGATGCCTCCGATCAGAATGCCGATCGAGGCGATGTTGGAAAAACCGCAGAGCGCGTAGGTCAGAATAATCTGCGTGCGTGGATCGCTGATCACGCCGGACTCCTTCAATTTGCCCAAAGTGCCGTAGGCGTAGAATTCGTTGAGAATCGTTTTTTCGCCGATGATCTGGCCCGCGATCATGAGCTGGCCGCCCTCGACGCCCATCAGCCAAGCGAGCGGCGCGAAGACCAGGCCCATGATGTATTGCAGCGAGAAATCGGTGTAGCGGCCGTCGGTGGTTTGGGCGATCCAGGCGTTGAGACCGCTCCAGCTGCCGACGCCGGCGGAGAGCACCCAGTTGACGAAGGCGATCAGCGCCGTGAACACGAGGAGCATGGCGCCGACGTTGATCGCGAGCTTGAGGCCGTCGGTGGTGCCGTTGGCGATCGCTTCGAGGACGTTGGTGCCGATCTTCTCCTTCGGGATCTCGATCGAGCGATTGATCTCCTCGGTCTGCGGTTCGAGGATCTTCGCGGTCAGGAGCGCGGCCGGCGCGGAAAGCACCGACGCGGTGAGCAGGTGTTTGGCGAAGAGCAACTGGCCCGCTTCGGTGGGGCCGCCGAGCATGCCGATGTAGGCGACCATCACGGCGCCGGCGATGGTGGCCATGCCGCCGACCATGACG
>JBILLY010000194.1:0-7623 GCA_044375835.1 Opitutaceae bacterium | reverse complement strand
CGCGGCGTTTTCCCGAATGGACGGAGTTCTATTTTGTGCGCGAGCACTGGGAGCGGTTCACGCAGCCGGGGCACGGGCGGACGGAGCCATGGTATTTCTTCACGGCGGTGCTGGTCGCGGGGTTGTTTCCGTGGACGGGGTTTTTGCCGGCGGCGGTGCGCGAAGGGACGGCGGGCGGGCGGTGGGACGGGCTGCGCGCGGTGTGGGCGCGGCGGAAGGAGCACGCGGACGCGTGGTTCTTCGTCGTGTGGGCGGCCTTCATTTTCGTGTTTTTCAGCAAGTCGCAGTCGAAGTTGATCCCGTATCTGCTGCCGATGTTTCCGGCGCTGGCGGTGCTGATCGGGCTCTGGCTGGCGCGGCGGTGGACGGCGGGCGACGCGGCGGGGCTGCGCGGCGGGCTGCGGTTTTTCGCGTTTTTCTGCGGGCTGCTGGCGGTGGCGCTGGCGGTGATCGTGCTGAAGCCGGGTGCGATCCGCGACACGGCGCAGGCGGTGGCGCTGCGGCCGTATGCGCTGGTGCTGGCGGTGGTGTTGCTGACGGGCGGCGTGCTGGCGCCGTGGGCGGCGCGGGTGCGCGGCGTGCGCGCGGGGCTGGCGACGGTGCTGGGGACGGTGGCGCTGTTCTACGCGGGCGTGGTGCTGGCGGCGCCGGCCTTCCAGCGCGCGGACACGAAGGCGCTGGCGCTGAAGGCGCGGGAGAAGATCGGTCCGCAGGACCGGGTGTATCATTTCTGGGCGTTCTTCCACGACTGGGTGTTCTACACCGGGAAGAACGCGGACCTCGTCAGCTACACGGACGAGATGCAGGTGCAGTTTCTCACGCCGGCGGAGCGGGCGCGGCGCTTCATCGACGACGCGGAGCTGCGGCGGCAGTGGACGGGCGCGACGCGGGTCTGGGTGGTGCTGCGCAAGCGGGACCTGGTGCATTTCCGGCAGCACGTGACGACCGCTTACCAATTGATCGACGAGGGACGCGGCCACTATCTCCTCAGCAACCAACCCTGATGTCCGCGCCGTTTCTGCCCATCACCCGACCCACGATCGACGAAGCGACCATCGCGGGCGTCGGCGACGTGTTGCGCTCGGGCTGGATCACGTCGGGGCCGATGGTGAAGGAACTGGAGTCGCAGCTGTCGGCGCGGTGCGGCGGGCGGCCGGTGCGGGTGTTCAACTCGGGCACGTGCACGATGGAGATCGCGCTGCGGATCGCGGGCATCGGGCCGGGGCACGAGGTGATCACGACGCCGCTTTCGTGGGTGGCGACGAGCAACGTGTGCCTCGCGGTGGGCGCGCGGCCGGTGTTTGTCGACGTGGACCCGGTGACGCGGAACATCGACCTCGCCCGGGTGGAAGCGGCGATCACGCCGGCGACGCGGGCGATTTTGCCGGTGGATTTGGCGGGGCTGCCGGTGGACCGCGACCGGCTGTATGCGCTCGCGCGGAAACACGGCCTGCGGGTAGTCGAGGACGCGGCGCAGGCGATGGGCAGCGCGTGGGCGGGCCGGCCGATCGGGGCGACGGGGGATTTTGTTTCGTTCAGTTTTCACCCCAACAAGAACGTCACGACGATCGAAGGCGGCGCGCTGGTGCTGAACGACGAGCGCGAGGCGAAGTTGGCGGAGCAATACCGCCTGCAAGGCGTGGTGCGCACGGGGCCGGACACAATGGAAGTCGAGGTGGTGGGCGGGAAATTCAACCTGACGGACGTGGCGGCGCGGGTGGGGCTGGGGCAGTTGCCGCGGCTGGAGGAGTTCAACGCGCGGCGGCGGGAGCTGGCGCGGGCGTATTTCGCGGCGTTCGACGCGACGGAGCTGGCGGCGCGCGGGCTGGAGCTGCCGGTGCGGGATTTCGCGTCGACCAACTGGCACATGTTCCAGGTCGTGCTGCCGGGCGACCGGCTGGCGCTGCGGCGCGCGGACGTGATGGCGCGGCTGCAGGTGGCGGGCATCGGCTCGGGCGTGCACTATCCGCCGATCCATCTCTTCGCGGTGTATCGCCGGCTCGGCTGGAAGCCGGGCGACCTGCCGGTCGCGGAGCGGATCGGCCGCGACATCCTCACACTGCCGCTCTTTCCGACGATGGCGGACGGCGACCCGGCCCGCGTGGTGGGCGCGCTGGAGACGATTTTGGTCCCGCATCTGCCCGCATGAACGCCGCCGTGCCGCAGCTTTCGGTCGTGATCCCGGTCTACAACGAGGAGGCGAATTTGCCGACCTTGTTCGCGCGGCTCTACCCGGTGCTCGACGGCTTGGGGCGGCGCTACGAAGTGGTGTTCACCAACGACGGCAGCGCGGATCGCTCGCTGGCGCTGCTGCGGGCGCAGCACGCGGCGCGGCCGGACACGACGCGCGTGATCGATTTCAACGCGAACTACGGGCAGCACATGGCGATCATGGCGGCCTTCGAGCGCGTGCGCGGCCAGGTGATCGTGACGCTCGACGCGGACCTGCAGAATCCGCCGGAGGAGATCCCGGCGCTGCTGGCCAAGATCGACGCGGGGCACGACTACGTGGGCGGCTACCGGCTGGACCGGCGGGATTCGTTTTTCCGGACCCGGGCCTCGCGGCTGGTGAACTGGGTGCGCGAGCGGACGACGGCCATCGAGATGACCGACCAGGGTTGTATGCTGCGCGCCTACCGGCGGGAGATCATCGACGCGATCGTGCGGAGCGGGGCGATCAACACCTTCATCCCGGCGCTCGCGTATTCCTTTGCGGGCAATCCGGCGGAGGTGCCGGTGCGGCACGAGGAGCGGCACGCGGGCGTGTCGAACTACTCGTTCTACCGGCTGGTGCGGCTGAACTTCGACCTGATCACGGGCTTCTCGCTGGCGCCGCTGCAGGTGTTCACGATGTTCGCGCTGGCGTGTGCGGCGGGGAGCTTCGTGCTGGTGCTGATTCTGGCGGGGCGGCGCATCTTCATCGGGCCGGAGGAGGGCGGATTGTTCACGCTCTTCGGCATTTTGTTTTTCCTGGTGAGCGTGACGATGGTCGGCATCGGGCTGATCGGCGAATACGTGGGCCGGACCTACCAGGTGGTGCGGGCGCGGCAGCGCTACCATGTGCGCGAGGTGCTGGAGGTGAAGCCGTGACGGCCGGGCGGGCGCGCTCGCGCGAAAGCGGCGGCGCATGAAAAAAATCCTGATCATCTCGCCGCATTTTCCGCCGGTGAACGCGCCGGACATGCAGCGCGTGCGGTTCGCGCTGCCGTATCTGCGCGCGCACGGCTGGGAGCCGACGGTGCTGGCGATCGCGCCGGAATCGATCGAGGGCGGCGTGCGCGAGCCGTTGCTGGAGACGACGTATCCGGCCGACATCCGGGTGGTGCGCGTGCGGGGGATCCCGGCGACGTGGACGCGGTGGGCGGGGGTCGGGAACCTATGGTTGCGCTGCGGGCGGGCGTTGGCGGCGGCGGGCGAGCGGCTGCTGCGGGCGGAGAAATTCGACCTGGTTTTCTTCAGCACGACGCAGTTCGACGCGTGCGCGCTCGGACCGCGCTGGCGGGCGAGGTTCGGCGTGCCGTATGTGATGGATTACCAGGATCCGTGGGTGGACGACTACTACGCGCGCACGGGGACGCGGCCGCCGGGCGGGCGCTTGAAGTATGCCGTGAGCCAGTGGCAGGCGCGGCGGCAGGAAGAAACGGTGCTGCGCGGGGCGGGCGGCGTGATCGCGGTGTCGGAGGCCTACGGACCGATGCTGGCGCGGCTCTACCCGTGGTTCGACCCGGCGGGCGTGCGGGTGCTGCCGTTCGGGGCGTCGCCGGCGGATTTCGAGGCTTTGCGCGGGCGCCGGCCGGAGCGACCGCTGGTCGATTTCGACGACGGGCTCGAGCACTACGTCTACACGGGCCGGGCGGGCGACGACATGGCGCTGGCGCTGACGGTGGTGTTCCGGGCGTTCCGGCGGTTTCGCGCGGCGGAGCCGGCGCGCGCCGCGAAGGTGCGGTTCCACTTCATCGGCACGAGCTACGCGCCGCCGCCGCTGGGGCGCGAGTTTGTGGCGCCGATCGCGCGGGCGGAAGGCGTGGGCGACGCCGTGGCGGAGCATTGCTACCGCGTGCCGTATTTCGACGCGTTGTATTACCTGAGCCGCGCGCACGCGCTCGTGGCGGTGGGCTCGGACGATCCGAGCTACTCGGCGTCCAAGATATTTCCCTACATCCTGGCGCGCCGGCCGCTGCTGCTGGTGTTCCACCGGCGGAGTCCGGTGCTGCGGTTCGCGGAACAGACGGGGGCGGGCCTGCGGTTTGCGTTCGACGGGCCGCCGGATGTCGACGCGTTGGCGGACGAGGTGTGCCGGCGGTGGTTCGCGCCGGCCGGACCGCGGGCGGCGGGGGAATTCGACGCGGCGGCGTTTGCGCCGTTCACAGCGGAGGCGATGACGGCGCGGCTGGCGGAGGTGTTTGCGCGGGCGACGGAGGATGGGCGTTGAGCCGGCCATGAGCACCACGCGCCCCCGCATTTTGTTTTTCGGCTACAGCGAAGTCGGCTTCGAGGGCCTGTCGTTGTTGCTGGAGCGGGGCGACGACGTCGTGGCGCTGATCACGCACGAGGACAATCCGCATGAGAAGATCTGGTTCAAGACGCCGGCGGCGGCGGCGCGCGAGCGCGGTATCCCGGTGTTCACGCCGGAGACGGTGAACACGCCGGAGTGGCGCGAGCGGATCGCGGTGCTGCGGCCGGACCTGATCTTGTCGGTCTACTACCGGCACATGATCGGGACGAAGATTCTGGCGCTGCCGCGGCTCGGGGCGTGGAACTTGCACGGCTCGCTGCTGCCGCGCTACCGCGGGCGGGCGCCGATCAACTGGGCGGTGCTGCACGGCGAGCCGCGGATCGGGATGACGCTGCACCGCATGGTGCGCAGCGCGGACGCGGGCGCGATCGTCGACTGCGAGGGCGTGGACATCGGCCCGCGCGATACGGCGGAGCAGGCGTTCCGCAAGGTGCTGCCCTGCGCGCGGCGGGTGCTGGCGCGGCAGCTGGACGCGCTGCTCGCGGGCACGGCACCGGAAACGCCGCAGGACGAGGCGCAGGCGACGTATTTCGGCGGGCGCAAACCGGAGGACGGGCGCATCGCGTGGACGCGCGCGTCGCGGGAGATCTTCAATCTGATCCGCGCGGTGACGGACCCGTATCCGGGGGCCTTTGCCGACGTCGGCGGCGCGCGGCTGATGGTGTGGTGGGCGGAGAGCGATACGCCGGCGGCGGCCGGGCGCCGCGGGGAACCGGGCGAAGTGCTCTCGGTCGCACCGCTGGTCGTCGCGACGGCGGACGGTGCGCTGGAACTGACGCGCACGGAGTGGCGCGGCGGGCCGGCGCCGGCGTTGCGCCCGGGCAACCGACTCTGATTTTTCCGTTCCAACCCCTCCATGTCCCTGCGAGTCCTCATTCTCGGCGCCAACGGTTTCATCGGCAGTGCCCTCACCGGCGCGATCCTGCGCCAGAAAGACTGGGAAGTCTTCGGCATGGATGTCGCGAGCCACAAGCTGACCGAGTGCCTCGGCCAGCCGCGTTTCAAGTTTGTCGAAGGCGACATCACGATCAGCCGCGAGTGGATCGAATACCACGTGAAAGCCTGCGACGTGGTGATCCCGCTCGTGGCGATCGCGAACCCGATCCAATACGTGCAGGATCCGCTGCGGGTCTTCGAACTGGATTTCGAGGCCAACCTCGGCGTGGTGCGCCTCGCGGCGAAATACCGGAAGCGCGTGGTGTTTCCCTCGACCTCGGAGGTCTACGGCATGTGTCCGGACGAGGAGCTCGACGAGGTGGCGAGTCCGCTGGTCTACGGGCCGATCGAGCGGCAGCGCTGGATCTACGCCTGCTCGAAGCAGCTGCTCGACCGGGTGATCTACGCCTACGGCGTGCGGGACGGCGTCGATTACACGCTGTTCCGGCCGTTCAACTGGATCGGGCCCAAGCTCGACAACGTGATGGAGCCGAAGGAGGGCAGCTCGCGGCTGTTCACGCAGTTCATCTCGAACGTGATCTTCGGGAAACCGCTGCAGCTGGTGGACGGCGGGAAGCAGGGGCGGTCGTTCACCTACATCGACGACGGGATCGAGGCGCTGCTGCGCATCATCGAGAACCGCGACGGCTGCGCGTCGCGGCAGATCTTCAATCTCGGCAATCCGCGGAACAACGTGTCGGTCGAGGAGCTGGCGCGCCTGATCATCGCGGCCTTCAAGGAGTATCCGGAGTATCGCGAGCGGGCGGAGCGGGCGCAGACGGTGACGACGGACTCGGGCACGTATTTCGGAAAGTATTACCAGGACATCCAGCGGCGCGTGCCGTCGATCGCGCGGGCGCGGGCGCGGCTGGGATGGGAGCCGCGGGTGGGGTTGGCCGAGGCGATCCGCAAGACGCTGGACTACCATCTCGCGCAGAAAGACTATCGGCTCGAGTGAGCGGGGCGGACCAAGGGAGCAAATGACCAAGGGATTAAAGGACCAAGGGACCAAGGGGGCACGGGACCAACGGACCAAGGGAAAGGATAGCCAAGGGCGCCGAAATCCCGGCGTGTGTCTGCCGCGGAGATCCGCGTCTGCCCACGGTGGGCTCGGGTCGGCTGGTTCCCCGGTCGCCGGTCGGGTGCGGGCAAACGCGGTTTGGCCATGCGCGTCGCACTGAAGGTCGACGTCGACACGGACCGCGGCACGCGGGAGGGCGTGCCGAATCTCGTCGCGGACCTGCGCGAGGCGGGGGCGCCGGCGTGTTTCCTGTTTTCGCTCGGGCCGGACCAGACGGGGCGGGCGATCACGCGCGTGTTGCGGCCGGGTTTTTTCCAAAAAGTCAGCCGCACGAGCGTGGTGGAAGTCTACGGGCTGCGCACGCTGCTCAACGGCACGCTGCTGCCGGCGCCGCACATCGGACGGCGCAACGCGCACATCCTGCGCGGCGTGCGCGAAATGGGCTTCGAGACGGGCATCCACTGCTACAATCACTACCGCTGGCAGGACTATCTCGACCGGATGGCGCCGGAGGAGGTGGCGGGGGAGTTCGGCGAAGCGCACCGCGAATTTCTGCGCGTTTTCGGCACGGAGGCGCGCACGGCGGGGGCGGCGGGCTGGCAGAGCACGGCGACGAGTCGCGCGGTCTACGACCGCGCGGGGCTGCTCTACTCGAGCGACACGCGGGGGACGGCGCCGTTTTTCCCGCGGATCGACGGACAGGTTTTCCGGACGCTCGAGATTCCGAGCACGCTCCCGACCTTCGACGAACTGATGGGGCGGCCGGAGTATCCGGACGCCCGGATCCCGGCGCACTATGTGGACGCGCTGCGCCCGGACGGCGTGAACGTCTTCACGCTGCACGCGGAGATCGAGGGCATGGGGCGGCGCGGGCTGTTTCGGGCGCTGCTGGCGGCGTGGCGTGCGCGGGGCGTCGAGTTTGTCCGGCTCGATGCCTATGCGGAGGAGTTATTGGCGCGGCGGGAGTCGATTCCGGTGTGCGACCAAGTGATGGCGCCGATCGACGGGCGGAGCGGGCTGGTGGCGACGCAGGCGGGGGACGTTGGCGCGGAGAGCTGAGCGGCGAGGGCGGTGCGGAGAGCGGAGAGGCCGGGCGGAGGGCTGAGAGGCTAGAGCTGAGCGGCCAGAGCCAGAGGTGCGGGCGGGCGTG
>JBILLY010000193.1:0-7626 GCA_044375835.1 Opitutaceae bacterium | reverse complement strand
GTCAGCCAGCGCGCGAGGGCGGCGCGGCGCTGGCCCTCGGCGGCGTCGGCCGGCAGGTCGAAACGCGCCGGGGCGAACTGCAACGCGGACAATGTGCCGGGGCCGACAAGTTTTCCGGGCGTGGTGACTTGGCCGCGGGCCAGCAGGTGGATCGGGCGGGGACGTCCCCCCGCCGCGCCGGTGCCCTTGAAGGTGCCGCTGCCGGTGTGGACGCCGCCGGCATACACGAGATCGGGTTTGGGCAATGACTTCAGATCGGCGGCGATCCGCGAGGACTCGGCGCGGAGCGCGGCGCGGCGGGATTTTGTCGCCTCGTCGGCGTAGCCCAGCAGGAGGGCGTCGCGGGTCCGCTCGAGCTCCGCTTTTTCCTCGGCGGAAAGGGTGGCGGGCGCGATGCCGTCCGTGAGGTTGGATTTCCGCCAGCGCTCGCCGCTCTCGATCGTGTCGAGGGCCGAGACGGGCCGGCCTGCGGCGACGTTTTTTCCGGCGCGGTCGGTGACCCGCAGCTCGGCGAGGGCAAACATGTAGTCGTCCTTCCGCGGTGCGAGCTTGGTCACCGTGACGCGCACGTAGCGGCCGATGATGCCGTCGCCCGTGCCGCCGCCGGTCGTGAAAGCGTCGCGGCCGGGGTTCGGGAAATCGGCCATGAACGTCTGGTCGTAGCGCTGCCAGAGGAGTTTCACGCCGGTCTGGAACTCCGGGTCGTCGCTCGCCTCGACTTTGAAACGCACGGGGAAACCGAAGCCGGCGCCGATGCCGTTGAAGGTGTCGTGCGCGGGCACGAGCGTGGCGCGGTTGATCTCGATCGATTCGCCGAGGTCGACCTGCACCCATTTCGTCACATCAGGCGTCGGCGACAGCGCGCTGTGGTAGCCACGGCTCGGGCTCGGCTGGCCGGGATTAGCGGGATCAGTTTGCGGCGGGAGTTCGAGGCGGCGCGTGATCTCGGCATAGGCTTCGCCGGCCTGCGCGCGCAGCGGGGCTTCGAGGGCGGCGAGCGCGGTGGTCGTCTCGCGTTGGGCGCGGCGGAGGGCTTGGAAGCGGGCGTGGCGGGCGTCGTCGCGGTAGTATTCGCGATCGGTGCGATCGAGCGCGGCGAAGACGGCCTGCAGGCTGTAATAGTCCTCCGCCGGGATGGGATCGAATTTGTGGTTGTGGCACTGGGCGCAGTGGACGGTGAGGCTGGAGAACGTGCCGATGGTGTTCGCGACCATGTCGTCGCGGTCGAGGTGGCGGGCGATCTTCCCGTCGATCTTGGACTCCGGCACTTCCGCATGGCCGATGAAATCCCACGGGCCGGCGGAGATGAAGCCCAGCGCCTCGATGCCGTCGGCCGTATCCGGGAACAGCGCATCGCCCGCGATCTGTTCCTGCACGAAGCGTGCGTAGGGTTTGTCGGAGTTGAAGGCGCGCACGACGTAGTCGCGGTAGGGCCAGGCGTTGGGGCGGAGCTTGTCTTTGTCGTAGCCGTGCGTGTCGCCGTAGTGGACGACGTCGAGCCAGTGCCGCGCCCAACGCTCGCCATAGCGCGGCGACGCCAGCAGTTTCTCCACGAGACGCGCGTAGGCGTCGGGCGTGCGGTCCGCCGCGAAGGCCTCGATCTCCTCCGGCGTCGGCGGCAGGCCGGTGAGATCGAAATAGAGCCGGCGGATGAGCGTGCGGGCGTCGGCGGCGGGGGAAGGCGCAAGGCCCTGCGCGGCGAGCTGGGCGCGGACAAAGGCGTCGATCGGATTTCCGGCCGAGGCCGGCGGCGTCACGGCCGCGATCGGTTTGAGCGACCACCAATCGAGCGGGTCGGCGATGGCCGCGCTCGCGGAGTCGGGCCAAACCGCGCCGGCGTCGATCCAAGCGGCAATCGTCGCGATCTCGGCGGGACTGAGCGGTTTGCCCTTGGGGGGCATTCTCATGTCCTCGACCTCCCCCTTGATGTATTTCACGAGCGGACTCGTGGCACTTTGGCCCGGCAAAACATTCGGGGCGCTGCCTTCGCCGCCGGTGAGCGCGATTGATTTCACATCGAGCCGATAGCCGCTCCTCTGTTTTTCCGGTCCATGGCATTCGACACAGTGTTTCTCCAGAATCGGACGGACGTCCGACACGAAACTCGGCGCGGTCGCCGCCAGGGCCGAAGTCAACGCCATGCCGGCGAGTCCCGCCGCCAGCCTTTTTGCCGCCCACGACACGAAGGGCGGTCGGGCCGCGCAGGTTTGCCGCGGCCCTGCTGCAGGCACGGATACGAGTGGTGGTCTATGCGTCATGGAGACAGCGGTGGCGGACCGGCGCGAGAATTGCCGATGGCCTCGGAGACGGTCACGGCCCGGTTGTAGAGACGGGCGCCGGCAAGACGGCCGCGGAAGTTCGGAGCCAAGCGTAGTGGTTGGTCGCTGTTGGGGCTCTGCAAGAACGGACTGGAACGACCCCAGCCGAATTCGCGTTCGGCCCCGCCGTCGCACAGGACGCCATCGACCACAAACAGGATGACTTTGGGCCCGCCGTCGGCGATGGCCACGATGTGGTGGCGCCGGCCCGGTTGCAGGGTATTGCGGTCGACGGTCCACGTGTTGGTGACTTTGGAGTCCCCCAGGGTGAGTTCAAGGGCGCCATCAAGGTTGGTGCGGAGCAAGATACCGCTGCCCCGGGCATCGCGATTGTCGAGCAGGATCTGGCCCGGCGAGAGGTCGGCCCACTCGAGCCACAAATCGATGGTGAATCCTCCTTGGTTGCGGATCAGGTCGGGAATCGCGGGGAATTTGAGGTCGGGCCGGCCGCGGGAAAGTTCACCGGGGCCGAGTTCGGCTTTAAGGCCTTTGCGGGTGCCGCTGAAGCCCACGTAAACTATCGGGAACCTGCAATCGTCTTGATCCACCGGCAGCAGACCATCCTGATTCATCTTGCCGCGCAGATAGTTCACTTGGCGCAACAGCCTCGGATAGGGTTCGCGCAGGGGCGCGAGGTCGCCCGTGTAAAGGTAATATTCCCAGCAGTCGAAAGTGAATCGCAGACCATGATCGAGAATCGCTCCGCGGTGGGTCGCCTCCAGCACTCGCTGGCCCAGCCGGGCGAGCCGGTCATGTGACGGCCAGACATCCATGAAATAGCCTTCAGCCGTGCTGCCCTGGCTGTGGCTCCGCAGAAAGCGCGCGACCTGGCGGTTTTCTCCCGCCAGAGAGTGAATGGCGTGACGGCAGAACGACGCGTTGCCAGAGTATTGATCGCGCTCCCGGCCCATACAGGTCACGATGACTTCCTGCGCGTTGTTACGCATACCTACGTGTTCGAGAGCGTGCGGTCGCCGGAATACCAGAGCCACTTCGCCGGCGAAAGATCCAGCTTGTCGCCGGGCGCCGACCCAAACGGCTTCACCGCGAACGGGGCCGCGGGCGCCCCCGAAGCGCCGGCGGCCTTGGCGTCGTCCGCTGCCACGGCCGCCGGCGAAACCGCGGCGGACAAGGCGACGAGACCGGAGGATTTCAGGAAGTCACGGCGAGGAAGGCCGGCAGAGTGAGGGGTGGGTTTCATGGTCGACTGGGCGGCCGGGATCGCCATTGGTGCTGAAGTTGCGGGCGCAGCGACAGCAGGAAGGCGCGCGGCGACGGGAAACGGGCGCGGCGCGCCTCCCATCGTATCGCATTCGCGGCCCACGTCACTGCGGTTATGGAGCAGCGCGACTCAGATTTTTCGTCACGCGAGGTCTGCCGAACGGCGCGGCGTCGGGGCTCCGGTCTCAGCCAACTCATGCAGTTGAGAGAGCTTGGTCGGGAGTTGAGCGCAAAACCGTGTGCTTCACCCCGAGTGCGGCGGTTGCATTTTCCGGGACCGATCTCTCAACCCACCCCTTTCAACTCTAGACTGAATGAGTCCGTATCAGTGTTTGCCCTCAACCGGGGCGTTTTTGCGCCGGAACTCCCCCGGAGTTTGGCCAAAGGCCTCCTTGAAGGCGGACTGCAGATAGTGGCTGTAGGCAAACCCCGATTGCTCGGCGATGGCTTCGATCGTCAGGTCGGTTTCCCGGAGGAGACGTTCCACCTCGCGGAAGCGCACGCGGAGGATCTCGTCCTTCGGCGTGCGGTTCAGGGCGGCCTTCATCCGGCGATCAAGGGTGCTGCGCGAGGCATTCAGTTTCCGGCAGAGGTCGTCGACATTCAGCCCGGACACGGCGTTCTCGCGAATCATCCGCGCCGCGTGGGCGACGAGGCGGTCGTTGATGACATACTCGTCGGAGGACCTCCGCACCACGATGCCCTTGGGCGGGAACAGCGTTGCGCCCTTCGGCTGCGCGCCGCCGCGCATGAGTCGCGCGAGGAGTTCCGCGGCGGCAAAGCCCACGGTGGCGCCGTCGAAACGCACGCTGGTCAGCGGCGGGTTGGCGAACGCGCAGAGCGTCTCCTCGTTCTCCGCGCCGACCACCGCGACCTCCTCCGGCACGGCGATGCCGGCGCGCTGACATGCATCCAGCAAGCGGACGCCGAGCTGATCGTTGGCCGCGAAAATGCCGATCGGTTTCGGCAGCTCGGCGAGCCATGCCATCAGCCGCGCCTGGCCTTTTTCCCAGTCGGCGGCGCGGTCGGAAATCGGTTCGGGCAGGAGCGAAACGGAGCCGCCCCGTTCCTTCACCGTCCCCACGAATCTTTGCACGCGCTCCTCGAAAAAACGCTCCGTGTGCAGGGTGTAGGCGGCAAAGTTCCGGTAGCCGCGGTCGAAGAAATGCTCGGCGACCATCTGCCCGACGAGAGCGCTGTCCATGCCGACGAAGGGGAGCCGGCTCCTGAGGTAGGTGGCGCGCAATTCGACCGCCGGCAGCCCCGTGGCAGCGATCACGTTGGCCATTTCCTGCGTCTGCGTTCGGCTGATGATCCCGTCCCCGTCCCATTTATTCAGCCAGGGCGGCGGGCCCGATTCCAGCGCCCGCAACTCGATGAAACACGACCACGGGCCGTGGGCCGCGACGTAGCGCCGCACGCCGGCGAGGAGCTCGCGGGTGTAGGTGCGCGTGGTCTCGATCAGGAGCGCGACTCGGGGTGGACGGCGACGGCGGGCGGTCATGAAAAAGGGGTGGCAAAAAATCTGAGGTTTGCTGACTAAGCAGTGTAGTGACGCCGGAGGTCAAAGCTTCTACATTTTTCACGCATGACTCCATTCCACGGCAAGGCACTCATCGTGGTGGGCGACGCGGCCGAGACGCTCGACACCCTCTATCCCTACTACCGGCTGATCGAAGCAGGTATCCAGCCGGTCGTCACCGGCCCCGAGCGGCGCCGCTACCAAATGGTGATGCACGAAGTGAAGCCGGGCTGGACCATCACCAAGGAGTGGGAGGGCTACACCATCGACGTCGACGTGCCGTTCTCCGAGGTAAAGGAGGAGGAATATCTCGGCATCATGTTCTCCGGCGGGCGCGCGCCGGAATACATCCGCTACGACACCGACCTCGTGCGGATCACGAAGCATTTTTTCGCGGCGAACAAGCCCATCGCCTCGGTGTGTCACGGCGTGGAGATCCCGGCCTATGCACGCTGTGTCGAGGGACGCCGCATGGCGACCGTGGCGAAATGCCAATTCGACCTCGAAGTCTGCGGGGGCATCTACGTCGACGCGGCGTGCGTGGTGGACGGCAATCTCGTCTCCGGCCGCACCTACCGCGACAACGGCCACTACCTCGGGCCGTGGATAAAGATGCTCGAAGCAGCGCGAGCTGCGGGCACAAAGTCGGTTCCCGCCCGATAGGTTGTCCGGCTTTCTGCTCCCCATGATGCCCCGCCGCCAGTTTATCCGATCGGTCGCCGCTGCAGCGACTCTCCCAGGGGTGGCCCATGCCGCGCGGGGCGAGCCTTTCCGGCTGCGCTACGTTCTCGCCTCGGCCTTGTATGGGACCATGCCGCTCGACGAGATCCTGCCCGAGGTCGCGAAAACGGGCTGCGAGTCGATCGACATCTGGTGCCGGGTGCATGGGAATCAGCGCGAGCAGATCACCGAGATGGGCGACGCCGCGTTCAAGGCGTTGCTGGCGAAGCATCGCGTGAAGCTCGGCGTGAGCACGCGCTACCCGCTCGGCCCCACCGGGCTCGGCGACGAAATGAAGTGGATGCGGCAATTCGGCGGCGGGATCATTGTCACCGCGAGCGGCGGGCCCAAGGGAGTGTCGGGAGCCGAGGCCAAAAAAGCGGTCCAGGAATTCTTCGAGCGGATGAAGCCCCATGCCGCCGTGGCCGCGGAAAACGGCGTCACCATCGCCATCGAGAATCACAGCAATTCGATGCTGCATCATCCGGACTCCGTGCGCTACTTCGCGGAGTTCAACCGGTCCCCTCACCTCGGCGTCGCGCTCGCGCCGCATCATTTGCACCCGTGGATCGAGCAGCTCCCGGCGTTGATTCGCGAGCTTGGGGCGAAGCAGATTCCTTTCATGTATTTCCAGGAACATTCGGCGGGCCTCTCGCAGAAAGTGTCCAAGGAAATCGAGCTGCAGCAACTGCCGGGCTTCGGCGGCGGACTGGACTATCGTCCGGTGATCAAGGCGCTGGCGGATATCCGCTACACGGGGCTCGTGGAAATCTTCATGCATCCGACGCCGCGCGGGATTCCCATTCTCCCGACCGCCGCGGAGATCACCGCCGCAGTCAATCGGTCGCGGGACTACATCGAACGCTGTCGTCGGGAGGTTGGCGAGTGACCCGCAGCGTGGGTTTCGGCTTTGCGGCGCTGCTGGCAATTGTGGCCGCGCGGGCCGAGCCGTGGGTCGCCGGTTTCGAGCGCTTTCATGCAGACGCTCCCGATGCCGCCGGCGGTCGCTTGCTCTACAACGAGCTCGGTTGCGCCAACTGCCACGGCGGCAACACCGGACTGCCGCCGCGGCGTGGTCCCGATCTGACAACCGTGACGACCAGGGCCGGGGCGGACTGGCTGCGGAAATACATCGCGGATCCGGCTCGGGAGCGCGGCGGGACGACGATGCCCCACCTGTTGACCCATCACGACCAAGCGGACGCCGATGCGGTGCTGCATTATCTCGGCACGCTGGCGCCAAAAAACCCAGCCGCACCGCGCCGGTTCGCCGAGATCAACGCGGAAGTCGGCAAGTCCCTCTATCATACGAAAGGCTGCGTCGCCTGCCATGCGCCGCGGGCCGACTACACCCCTCCGGACGATCGCCCTGCCGCAGGGGAATTCTCCCACGGCAACGCGGCCTTTCCGGCGCTGACCGAGAAATACGCTTTGTCCACCCTTGCCGTCTTCCTGCGCGATCCGTTGGCGTCGCGACCCGACGGCCGCATGCCGCGGATCGAGCTGGAATGGCAGGAAGCCTCCGACCTTGCCGCCTACTTGCTCGAAATCCCGGGCAGCGACGGCGAGGGCGCCCCCAAACTGCCGCCTTTCGCGCCTGATGCCGCGCTCGCCGCGCGTGGCCGGGAAGTCGTCGCCAAGGCAAACTGCGCCGCCTGCCACACGCTGCCTTCGATGCCCGCCGCGCCCCGCGTCGCGCTCGGCCGCGCCACGGGCGGCTGTCTCGACGAAACGCCCGCCGCCGGCTTGCCCCGCTACGGCCTCGGCGTCGCGCAACGCACCGCGCTGCGCGCCTATCTGAACGAGCGCGACGCTCCCGTGACGCCGGCGTTGGCGGCGGCCGAG
>JBILLY010000251.1:0-6703 GCA_044375835.1 Opitutaceae bacterium | reverse complement strand
GGGCGCCTTCATTTCTCCCACCCAACTCGTCACTCGTCCCTCATCACTCGTCACACGTCACTCGTCCCTCGTCACTCGTCACTTGTCACTGCGGCGCAATGCGCCGCGCGCGCCCCGCCGGGCTTACGCAGACCCACGTAACGACACTGGGGGTTTTCTCGGATACGCTGCGGGGCCGCTTCACCACCATGCTCCTCCCCCGCCTTCGCTCGCTCGCCACCGCCCTCGCGGTCCACCTACGCACCGCACCCGCCTTCGTCGCGGCCACCGCGCTGCTCGGACTCGCTGCTCCCCGCACCGCCGCCCAAACCGCCGCCGAGATCGCGCCGTCCGCCCTCGCGGGCAAGACACTCACGCTCAACAGCGTCGGCGCCTTCGCCCCCTTCACCGGCACCGGCCTCTTCACCATCACCTTCACCGGCACGACCTACACCATGCCGATCGCGGCGGGCAATCCGACCTTCTACTCCGGCACCTATTCCGCCACCACGCAGAACGGCTCCACGCTCGTCCGCCTCGACGGCTACGCGTTCGACGGCGTCACCGTGCAACTCGCCCTCACGCCCGCCCTCCCGCTCGTCCTTACGCCCGCTACGTTTGCGATGATCGCCGGCACCGCCGCCAAGACCGGCACGTTCTCCATCAGCGGCTCCGCCACCGGCGGCGGCACCGGCGCTCCCGCCGTCACCAGCCAGACCCAACTCACCGCCACCGTCGGCCAACCGTTCACGCATCAAATCACCACCAGCCCCGCCGCCACCTCCTACGCCAACACCGGCGGCAACGCCCCCGTCGCCATCAGCCCCGGCTCCGGCCTCGTCACCGGCACCTTCACCACCGCCGGCACCTTCACCTTCTCCTTCACCGCCACCAACGCCTCCGGCACGAGCGCCGTCACCACCGTGACCGTCACCGCCACCGCCGGCTCCACCGGCGGCGGGTCCACGGGCGGCGGCACCACCGGCCCCGCCGCCGCCTACGCCGGCACCTACAGCGGCAATCTCCTCCAGCGCGTCGGCGCCGTCACCGCCATCGTCGGCGGCGCCAACTATCGCGCCACCGTCAGCGCCGCCGGCGGCGTCGCCGTCACTATCACCAACGGCGCCTCCTCCAGCACCTTGGCCGGCACCATCGCCACCAACGGCGCCATCACCTTCACCGGCGGCACCGCCCTCTCGATCTACCGCATCACCTCCGCCTCGATCCTCATCGCCAGCAGCCGCCCGGTCATGGGCAGCCCCTTCTTCGTCGCTGCCACCGCGAGCAACGGCTCCACCACCGAATACTCCCTCCAGAGCAGCACCTCCTTCGTCGCCGGCTCCGGCGACAACCCCGTCTCCACCGTCGCCGTCGCCCCGACCAATCTCGTCGGCTACCGCAATCGCGTCGGCTCCGTCTTCGAGTTCACCGTCACCGGCGTCGCCCGCGGCGCCGTCTGGGGCACCGATGTCTATAC
The DNA here is from genome assembly GCA_044375835.1 of Opitutaceae bacterium. Lineage (GTDB taxonomy): Bacteria > Verrucomicrobiota > Verrucomicrobiia > Opitutales > Opitutaceae > ER46. Next base: position 5,247 of record JBILLY010000251.1, on the reverse strand, counting down.
CGACGACTCCACCGTCGCCGCCGCCGCCGTCCACGCCGGCGTCCTCGCCGCCGGCGAGACCAAGACCGTCACCGTCACCATTCTCCCCGGCCAGCCGAGCTATCCCGCCTCCACCCGCAACGGCGTCTCCGCCGCCTCGTGGGGCAGTTGGGCCGGCTCCTACTCCTTCGCCGGCGCCGGCACCGTGACCTCCGGCACCGCCAGCGTCGCCACCGCGCGCCCCGCCGTCGCTCCCGGCTTCACCGCCGCCAGCGCCACCCTCGCGGCCGGCGGTCGCCTCGTCTGCCCCATCAACGTCACCGGCGGCGGCACCTACACCTACCAATGGTATCTCAACGGCATCCGCCTCGCCGGCGCCACCGCCAACCCCTACATCGTCGCCTCCCTCACCGCCTCCGACGCCGGCACCTACACCGTCGACGTCACCAACGCCCTCGGCACCACCCGCCTCACCGCCGGCACCGTCACCGTCGGCAACGCCGGCTCCCCCGTCCTCAGCCTCCAGCCCATCGCCAAAAACGTCGTCCCCGGCGGCACCTTCACCGTCGCCACCAGCGCCACCGGCACCGGCCTCACCTACCAGTGGCTGCGCAACGGCACCGTCCTCCCCGGCGAGACCGGCGCCATTCTTCTCCGCAACAACGCGTCCGCCAACGACGCCGGCAGCTACAGCGTCCGCGTCACCAACGCCGCCGGCTCCGTCACCAGCAACGCCGCCGCCATCACGTTGAGCGCCACCGCCTCCCGCCCCGCCAACATCTCCGTCCGCACCGCCGTCGCCACCGGCGCCACCGTCATCCCCGGCTTCGTCGTCCAGGGCACCGGCACCAAACGCGTCCTCATCCGCGCCGTCGGCCCCGGCCTCGCCGCCTTCGGCCTCGAAGGCACCATGGCCGACCCCAAGTTCGCCGTCTTCCAGGGCGCCACCCAGGTCGCCGCCAACGACGACTGGTCCGCCGCCAACATCGGTAGTGCTTTTTCGGCTACGGGCGCCTTCGCCCTCCCCGCCGGCTCCAAGGACTCCGCCCTCGTCACCGACCTCGCCGCCGGCCGCGACTACACCGTCCAGGTCACCAACGCCTCCGGCAACGGCGGCATCGTCCTCATCGAGGTCTACGACGCCGACGCCCTCCGCGGCACCTCCACGAGCAAGCTCGTCAACGTCTCCGTCCGCGGCCAGACCGCCCCCGGCGACGACATCCTCACCCTCGGCCTCGTCATCGGCGGCGAAGGCCCGCGCACGCTCCTCGTCCGCGGCATCGGCCCCCGGCTCGCCGCCTTCGGCGTCGCCGGCACCGTCGCCGACCCGCGCCTGCAGATCTTCGACAGCCAGCAGCGCGCCATCCTCGCCAACGACGACTGGTCGGGCGCCGACTTCGTGAGCGAGCTCGCCCTCGCCACGACCTACGTCGGCGCCTTCGCGCTCGAAGCCGGCAGCAAGGACGCCGCCACGCTCAGCCTCGTGCAACCCGGCGCCTACACGATCCAGGTCGTCGGCGCTTCGGCCGCCCCCACCGGCGAAGCCCTCGTCGAAGTCTACGAAGTCCCGTAACGCCCCGCCCCTTTCCGCCGCCCTCAGCCAGCGGCCGAGAAACGAGAACACCGGCCGCCGACGCCCCCGCGCGTCGGCGGCCCTTTTTTTGCGCCCCGCCGCCGCTCGATTTCCTTTCTCACAACAGATCCCAACATTCCCTGGAATCCGTCCCCCGCCATGGCCGCGAGCCTGCGCGAGTGGCCGCTCGGCGGGGCCCGGTGGTAGCCGCGAGCCTGCGCGAGTGGTGGCTCAAATGCGCGCTGGCGGTCGCCGCGCCCGTGGGGCCCAAGCCCCAACCCTCGCGGCGCCGGGCAGGAGATCCAAAATTCGAATCCTCCCCCGCGCGCCCGCGACCGTCGCACCGCGTTGAAGCGCAGCACCGCCGCCCGCCCCGGGCCGTCCCGTCCCAAGTCCGGTCGCCCCGCCGCCCTCCCCAAAGATCGCCCCAAGGCAAGGACGCCTCGCCGACGCGTCCTGGTTTCCGACCCCACGCCACCACGACCGCCCGCCCCATTTTCGTGTCGTTCGTGTGTTTCGTGGTTTCCTCCCCTCGCCTCTTTCCGCGCGCCCCCGACATTCGTCATTCGTCATCCGTCATTCTTCACCGCCCCATGCCCTTCGCCTTCCGGCTCGCCGCCCCCGCCGACATCCCCGCGCTCGAAGCCCTCATCCCGCTCTCCGCGCGCACGCTCCAGCTCGGCCACTACTCGCCGGCGCAGATCGAGGCCGCCCTCGGCCCCGTCTTCGGTGTCGACTCCCAGCTCATCGCCGACGGCACCTACTTCGTCGCCACCGATCCCGCCGCCGGCGACCGCGTCGTCGGGTGCGGCGGCTGGAGCCGCCGCCGCAGCCGCTACGGCGGCGATGCCGGCAAGGCCGGCCCAGATCCGCTCCGCGATCCCGCCGTCGAACCCGCGATGATCCGCGCCTTCTTCGTCCACCCCGACTACGCCCGCCGCGGCATCGGCCGCCGTCTGATGGAGCTCTCCGAAGCCGGCGCCCGCGCCGCCGGTTTCACGTCCATCGAGATCGTCGCCACGCTCCCCGGCGAGCCCCTCTACGCCACCTTCGCCTACACCGCCGTCGAGCGCTTCGACGTCCCGCTCCCCAACGGCCGCCCCCTCCCCGTCGTCCGCCTGCGCAAATCCCCCATCCCCCATAACCCCTCACCCATGACCCATCACCCCTAACCTATAACCCATTACCCGCCCCTCACCCCTCACCCATGACCCGCGCGGCGCGTCCCGCCCCGCGCCGCGCTTACGCAGACCCACGTAACGACACCGCTCCGCCCGCGCGCTAAAATGCCCGCGATGCGCTTCGCCAATCGCCTCCTCCACCCTTCCGTCCACGTCTCCGCCCGGGTCGCCGCTCCTCGCGCCGCCCGCGCGGTCCTTGCCTTCGCCGCCGCGCTCCTCGCGCCGGCCGTCGTGCTCGCCCAGTCGCTCCCGACCTGGCGCGAGACCACCCCGACCGCCGCCCTCACCGGCGCCTCCATCCAGGGCCTCGCCTACGGCGCCGGCACCTTCGTCCTCACCGCCTCGTCCAACAACCCCGTCGCCGACTTCTTCCTCACGTCGCCCGACGGCACCGCCTGGACGCGCCAAAATCTCCCCGCCGGCGGCATCTCCGGCCTCCGCCAGGTCCGCTACGTCAACGGCAAGTTCTGGACGGCCGGGGGCAACGGCGCCGGCTCGTCCACGGTCTACAACTCTCCCGACGGCACCACCTGGTCGGTCGTCCAGACCGTCGCCGTCGGCGGTCTCGGCACTGGTGGCGGCCTTGTCGATATCGCCTACGGCAACGGCGCCTACGTCGCCCCGCTCGAACTCGGCTGGCTCACTTCCGCCGACGGGGTCACCTGGACCGCCCGTTCCGCCCCCACGCCCGTCGGTGGCAGCACCCTGAGCGCCGCCACGGGCGTGGCCTTTGCCAACGGCGTCTTCGTCGCCTCCTTCGGCAGCGTCTCCACCGTCACCTCGATGTTCCGCTCCACCGACGGCCTCACCTGGACCCCCATCCCGACTCTGACGGCCTTCGGCGGCTACACCCGCGTGTTCGTCTTCAACAACCAGTTCGTCGTCTATGAACGCTCCAACATCAATCCCAGCCTCCAGGGCCAAGGCCTCGCCAGCCCCGACGGCGTCACCTGGACCCGCACCGGCACCACCACCAACCCCTACGCCGGCTCCGGCGTCACCGGCGTGGGCAACGGCTACCGCGTCGCCATCTCCGGTGTCCCCGCCCTCGGCAATAACCGCGTCGCGATCACGACCAACAACGCCGCCTTCACCGATATCGGCATCTCGCCCCTCAACCGCTCGATCGACCGCGGCTTCGCCGTCGGCGCCACCACCATCGTCGGCTACACCGCCACCTCGCAGGTCGTCGTAGGCGATGCCCCCGCCGCCGCCCCCGTCGCGCCCGTCGCCCCGACGATCTCCGCCGCCCCCGTCGCCCAATCCGCCTCCGCCGGCACCTCCGCCACCTTCACCGTCGTCGCCGCCGGCGGCGGCCTGACCTACCAGTGGCTCTTCAACAACACCGCCATCTCCGGCGCCACCGCCGCCAGCTACACGCTGCCCGCCGTCACCGCCGCCAACGCCGGCTCCTACAGCGTCCGCGTCACCAACACCGCCGGCTCCGTCACCAGCACCGGTGCCGTGCTCACCGTCACGCCCGCCGTCCCCTCCACCGCCTACCTCGGCAACCTCAGCATCCGCTCCACCGCCGGCGCCGGCGCCGAAACCCTCATCGTCGGCGTCAGTATCGGCGGCGCCAATACCAGCGGCACCAAAGATCTCCTGATCCGCGCCATCGGCCCCACCCTCACCGCCTTCGGCGTCGGCGGCGCTCTCGCCGACCCCAAACTCGACCTCTACTCCGGCCAGACCGTCCTCGTCGCCAACGACAACTGGGACGCCGCCGCCACACCCGTCGCCGTGCAAAGCGCCGTCGGCGCCTTCGCCCTCGCCGCCGGTTCCCGCGACGCCGCCCTCGTCCGCAACGCCCTCGCCGCCGGCTCCTACACCGTGCAGATCACCGGCGTCGGCGGCGCCACCGGCGTCGCCCTCGCCGAACTCTACGACCTCGCCTCCGCCCGCACCGGCGCCACGCCCCGCCTCGTCAACATCTCCGCCCGCACGCAGGTCGGCACCGGCGGCGACATCTTGATCGTCGGCTTCAACGTCGGCGGCACCGGCACCCGCCGCCTGCTCATCCGTGCCGTCGGCCCCACCCTCGCCGCCTTCGGCGTCACCGGCACCCTCGCCGACCCCAAGCTCGACGTCTTCTCCGGCACCACCGTCGTCGCCGCCAACGACAACTGGGACGCCGCCGTCACCCCCGCCGCCCTCCAGACCGCCGTCGGCGCCTTCGCCCTCACCGCCAACTCCCGCGATGCCGTCGTCGTCGCCAACCTCGCCCCCGGCAGCTACACCGCCCAGGTCAGCGGGGTAAACGCCACCACCGGCGTCGCCCTCGTGGAACTCTACGAGCTGCCCTAATCGCCCCCTCATGGTGCGACTCACCAAGAAAGTGACGTCCACTATCCTGACGTAGCCCGCCTCGTGAGAGGCGGGACCGTTTGCCGCCCCAGCTCCCGCCGCTCCCTGCTCCCACGAGCCGGCCGACCACGGCACCACGCCTACGATCGCACGTCCCGATCCACGGGGTCGCTGCACCCGTTTCCCGATTTTCCGCTTTCCCAATTT
>JBILLY010000192.1:0-7641 GCA_044375835.1 Opitutaceae bacterium | reverse complement strand
AGAGCGGGGTGACGCCGGCCTTGAGGTCGGGGCGGTTGGCCGGGGGCGACGAGGACCACTCGCCGGTGAAGAGATCGAGGGCGTTTTGGTCGGAGGGCGGGACGCCGAAAAAGTGTTTGAAGTCGGGCACGGCGAAAATCCCAAAGGCCAACGGGCCGGACGCCAAAGGAAATCCTCTCGGCGGGGCGGAAGACGGGGAAGACGCGGGAGACGCGGGAGACGGGAAAAGCGCGTGGCGGGGCGGTGAGACGGAGGGAGCGGCGCCGCGGGTGAGTGGCGATTGGCGCGGGCGGGAAATCGGGCGCGGCGCCGGGCGCTACGGCATCTCGTAGATCTCGATGAGGGCGATGCCGGTGGCGCCCTCGAAGCCGGTGACTTTGGCAGTGTAGGCGCCGGGGGCGAGGGTCACGAGCATGACGGAATCAAGGCCGCTGCGGAGGGCGGTGATGCGGGATTCGAGGAGTCGAAAGGCGCCGACGCGGTCGCCGGCGGCGCGGAGTGCGGGGACGCCGGTCAAGGGGGCGTCGAGGTCGTCGTTTTCGCGCAGCAAGGTTTGGTCGCGGAAGAGTTGGAGGAACGGGTCGAGGAGCGCGCCGCTGAGATTGAACGGGGCGCGCGTGAGGGTGGGGCCGACGGCGCGAATCAGAAACGTGCGGGGGGCGGGGCCGGCGACGACGAGGCCGGCGATGAGGGCGTCGTCGCCGGTGCCGACGGTGCCGCGCGTGCTGAGGTTGACGAGGCGGCGGGAGCCGGAGGTGGCGGCATCGGGGTCGGCGTCGTAGACCTCGATGAGGGCGTTGCCGACGGTGGCGGCGATGCCGCTGACGACGGCGGTGTAGCTGCCGGGCGGCAGGGTGACGAGGAGGGCGCTGTCGCGGCTGCCGGGTTTGAAAGCGAACGCACCGAGGCGGGCGGAGGCGGCGGACAAAGCGGCGGCGTCGGCGGAGGCGTCCCAGTTGTCGTTGGCGCCGATGGCGGTGCCGGCGGCGTTGTTGAGGGTGAGCAGCGGATCGGGCAGCGGGGTGCCGACGCCGAGATCGCCGAGGGCGGGGCCGGCGGCGCGGATGAGGAGGGTTTTGGCGGAGGGGCCGGAAACGTTGAAGCCGACGATCATCACCTCGCCGCCGATGCCGACGTGGCCGCGGGTGGAGAGGTTGGCGAGACGGGTGCGGGAGTCGGTGGCGACGGCGACCGGTTCGACGACGGCGGTCTGGCTGAAAAAGGCGCCGGACGGCGCGGTGGCGGTCGCGACATAGGTGCCGGCGTCGGAGAGTTCGACGCTGCCGATCGTGTAGCTGCCGGACGACGGGAGGCGGAACTCCTCGACCAAGGCGGTGCCGGTGGGGCGAAAATGCCAGGTGTAGGTGAACGGACCGGTGCCGGCGGGGGACACGGCGAGCGTGAACGGGGTGCCGACGAGCGGGCGGTGGGTGGCGGTCTGGTCGTAGAGGGCGCGGGCGCCGGCGATGTCGTCGGCCCGGAGGGTGTCGATGGCGCTGACGACGCTGTCCATGACGGCGGCGACGTTTTGGGCCGGCTCGGCTTCGTCGGGATGGTCGAGCCCGAGGACGTGGCCGAATTCGTGGAGGGCGACGCGGCGGAATTCGGTGATGCCGCCGCGCAGTGCGCCGCGGTCGGAATTCCAGGTGCGGGCGGTGTTGAAGATGACGTCGCGCTCGGTCGGGGCGAGCGTCGTGGTGCTGGACGAACCGAGGGTGACGGCGAGGGTGCGCGAATCGAAGGCGGTGCCGTAGATGGTGGAGCTGAAGAAGACGTTGTTGGTGCGGTTGCCGCGGGCGCGGGTGGCGGTGGAGTTGCGGACGACGGTGAATTTGGCGCGGGCCAGGTGGGCGTTCCAGTCGTTGAGGGCGGACTCGGCGATGTCGGCCCAATCGGTGGCGCCGTCGAGGAGGCCGGAGGGCGTCGCATCGAGCTGCAGGTGCATCGGGATGGTGCCGTCGGGCCAGACGACGCCGGTGAAATTGAAGGCGCGGGCGGGGTTTGGGAGGAGCGTGAGGGCGAGGGTGAAGGCGGAGAGCGCGGGGAGGAGCGCGCGGGGGAGGGGCGCTGCGAGGCGGGCGAGGGGAGCTGAGAGGCTAGAGCTGAGAGCTGAGAGACGGGCGAGGGGAGCCGAGAGCCGAGGGCTGAGAGCTAGGAGGCGGAGGGCGGAGAAGGGGAAGCGGGACATGGCGGGCGGCGGCGACTACTGGAGCCGGGCGCGGGTGAGCTGGCGTTGGACTTCGCCGGTGACGGCGGACTCGAAGGCGGCGGGGGTGAAGGCGGCGCGGCGGGCGGCCGGGGCGGTGGCGGCGGAGAGGGCGGCGGGCAGCGCGGTCAGCGGGAGCGAGATTTGCGCGAGGTCGGTGAGCGGCGTGCCGTTGTCGCGGGCGACGTAGGTGCTCGCGGCGGCGTCGTCGCGTTTGATCCGGTAGCGGCCGTGCATGACGGCGACGAGCGGGCAGAATTGGAGGCCGTTGCGCTGGACGAACACGTAGTCGACCGAGCCGGCGCTGAAGCGCGGCATGCCGCTGACGACGAGGGTCTCGCCGTCGACGGTGCCGCCGAGGAATTCGAGGGTGAGGTCGGGGCGGTCGGGGCCCTTGAGGGTGCGCTCGATGGCGAAGGTGACGAAGGTCTTGATGACCGGCGTGCCGTCGGGCGCGGGGACGCGGCGGGCCGCGACGGCGGTGACGCGGGCGCGGTAGATGGCGTCGGCTTCGTCGACGAGTTCGGGGAAGGTGGGCGGGATGACGGAGGTGGCGCGGGCGGGGGTGAGGGCGAGCGTGAAGGCGAGGGCGAAGGCGAGAAGGAGACCGCGGAGCGGGAGCGGCGGTCGGAGAGAAGGAGTGACGGAGCGACGGAGCGACGGAGAGACCGAAGGACAGGGAGACGCGGAGACGAAGGGGGCGCGGCGCATAGGAGGTGGTCGGGACGCGGGTGGGCGATGCGGTCGAAGGAGTGGGACCGAGATGGAAAGGCCGGCAAGAGCCGCGGAGGTGGGACGCGCGAATCGCGCGAGTGTTTCACGCTTTCCGGCGGCGCGACCAGGATTCGACGATCTGGCGGATCGTCTCCTCGAGGGACTGGGTGATGTCCCAGGCGGGGTAGTGGGCGCGCATTTTGCGCAGGTCGCTGTAGTAGCAGATGTGGTCGCCGGCGCGGTTCTGGTCGACGTAGGTGTGGACCTGGGGGCGGCCGGAGAATTTCTCGGCGATCCGGAAGGCCTCGAGGATGGAGCAGGAGTTGGCCTTGCCGCCGCCGAGGTTGTAGACCTCGCCGGCGCGGGGGGCGGCGACGAAGGCGGCCATGAAGCGGGCGACGTCGAGGCTGTGGATGTTGTCGCGGACCTGTTTGCCCTTGTAGCCGAAAACCCGATACTCGCGGCCCTCGAGGTTGCATTTCACGAGGTAGCTGAGGAAGCCGTGGAGTTCGACGCCGCTGTGGTTGGGGCCGGTGAGGCAGCCGCCGCGGAGGGCGCAGGTGGGGAGGCCGAAGTAGCGGCCGTATTCCTGGACCATGACATCGGCGGCGACCTTGGAGGCGCCGAAGAGCGAGTGCTTGGACTGGTCGATGGTGAAGGTCTCCGCGATGCCGTCGGCGTAGGCGGGGTCGGCGTAGTCCCAGCGGGTGGCGAGTTCGACGAGGGGGATGCGGTTGGGGGCGTCGCCGTAGACCTTGTTCGTGCTCATGTGCACGAAGGGGGATTCGGGGCAGGCCTGGCGGGCGGCTTCGAGGAGGTTGAGGGTGCCGACGGCGTTGGTGTCGAAGTCGTCGAAGGGGATGGCGGCGGCGCGGTCGTGCGACGGCTGGGCGGCGGTGTGGACGATGACGGCGGGGCGGACGGATTTGAGGAGGGCGAGGACGCCGGCGCGGTCGCGGATATCGAGTTCGTGGTGGACGAAGCCGGGGAGATCGGCGGCGAGGCGGTGCTGGTTCCAGCGTGTGTCGCCCGAGGGGCCGAAGAAGACGGCGCGCTGGTTGTTGTCGACGCCGTGGACGGTGTAGCCGAGCTCGCGGGCGAAATAGGAGCAGACTTCGGAGCCGATGAGGCCGGAGGAGCCGGTGACGAGGAGCGTTTTGGGCATGGCGGGCGTCAGATGCTGGAGCGGGGACGAAGGCCGGAAAGAACCCACGCGGCGGCGGCGAGGGCAAGGACGTTCAGGAGCAGGACGAGGGGGTCGAAATGGGCGTGCGCGGCCGGGACGGACGGCGCGGCGTGGGCGAGGGCGGGGAGCCAGAGCAGGGCGAGCAGCTCGGGCAACGGGAGCCACGGCGCGGCGGGATGGGCGAGGAAGGCGGCGAGCCGGCCGGGCACAGCGGCGGCCGCGAGCACGGTCAGGGCGAGGACGGCGGCGAAGAGCGGGTGGCCGCATTCGCGGAGCAGGCCGAGGGGCTCGCCGCCCCAGTAGGCGACGAGGAGGACAACCGGGGCGGCGACGAAGAGAAGCGTCGCCGCACGCCGGATACGCCCGGCGCGCCAGAGGGCGACGGCGGAAACGAGCCAGAGCGCGAGGCCGAGGCCGAAGGGGAGGGAGTTCCACGGGAGGAAGAGGGTCTTCTCGAGCGGACCGGAAGGCTCGTAGGCGGAGGAAAAACGAAAATGGTGGAAACTGTGGGAATCGGCGAAGAGGTGGAGGGGGATGAAGGTGTTGGCGAAGTTGAGCCAGCGGGTGTGCAGCCACGTGGCCCACGCGGCGTGCTGCGAATCGGCGAGGAACCAGTAGCGGGTGAAATTGCTTTGGCCCGCGAACGGGGTGTCGGGCAGGTGCGGCATCAAGGCGCCGAGGGCCATCCACGGCAGCACGAGGACGGCGGAAGCGGCGGCGAGCACGGCGGTGCGGCGCAGGGCGGCAACCCACCCCTCGGGCCACGAGCGGCCCAGGGACCAGGCGGCGAGGAGCGGCGACCAAAGCAGGACGAGCGGGTGGAAAAGGAAGCCGACGCCGAGGGCGAGGCCGGCGGCGAGCGGGCGCCGGACATGGACGAGCGAGAAGCTCGCGATGAGCCACGCGGTGGCGATCCACTTGGGCCAGGTGAAGAGGATTTCGTGGAAGCCGAACGGCGTGAGCGCGAGCAGGCCGGCGCCGAGCGCGGCCCAGCGTTCGTCGACGAAGGGAAGCAGCAGGAGGAAAAACGCGACGACGATGCTGCCCGCGAGGGGAACGAGCGTGAGCCGGTAGGCCGCGAAGCCGGTGGGATCGAAGGGAACCCAACCCTGCTCGGGGAGGACGTCGGGCGGCTGACCGCCGGTGGCGAGGACGACGGGAATGGCGGCGAGCCCGGCGAGCGGGCCGCGGCTGAAGAACGTCCACGGGTAGTAGAATTTTTCGACGCGCGGCGACGCCGGCGCCCAGCCGTGGGCGGCGGCCTGCACGGCGTAGAAATTGAAGCGGCTGTCGATGCGGTCGCTCAGGGCGAAGTTGCGGGAAACGGTGCCGCGGAAGAGCTCGCCGGGCGTGCCGCGGGAGACGGCGGCCTTGGCGGCGGCGGCGGCGACAACCAAGGCGGCGACGGCGAGGACGCGGGCGAAGACCGGGGAGACGGGGAGCGTGAAGGCGCGGCGGCGGGCGAGCAGGCCGACCGCGAGCCAGAGCAGCGCGACGAGCACGGTGGAAGAGAGACGGGGCGAGACGAGCGGTCCCGCGGCCCAGACGACGGCGCCGCCGAAGGCGAGGAGAAGCGGGCCGAGACCGAGGAACCAGAGCAGGCGAGCCGGAGCGGACGCGGCGGCGGGACAGACGAGCAGGCCGGGGCCCCAGAGGAGGACCAGCGCGAGGGCGACGGTGGCGGCCACCAGGAGGAGTTGAAAGGCGGACGTGAGTTCCGGCGGGGGAGCGCGAAAAGGGTGGGAGAAGGCAAACCAACCGCCCCAGCCGACGGCTTGGTCGGACGCGACGAACCGGACGGCGACGGCGGCGGGGGGGCGGCGGATTTCCCAGAGGGCCCATGCCTCGCGTGGATCGGGATGGCCGGAGGCGCGGAAATCCACGCGGGCGATCGTGGTGCCGGCGGTGTCGCGGAATTCGGCGACCAGCGTGCGGCCGGGGCGGGTCGGGTAGCCGGCGACGGCGACATAGACGGTGCGGCGGTTGGCTTTGAACCAGGCGGTCTCGGCGCGGCCGACGGCGGCGTCGCTGCCGACCCACGTGCTGACATGCTGGATACGACGAGGGAGCGCGCTGCCGGCGATGATCTGCGGGGCGAAGTCGCCGGCGATCCACGGCCGGCCGACGGCGCCGTCGAGCCGGGGCAGTTCGCGGGCGGCGGGCAGGAGGCCGAGCAGGGTGTCGCGGTTCCACCCGAGCAGGACGGCCAGACCGGCGAGCAGCCAGAGGCCGCGCAGGAGCGCGGCGGGCGAGGCGAGGCGGGCGGCGAGTTGGCGGACGGCGGGCGGCAAGGGCGGCGTGGAAGGCGGAGGGACGGAGAGGCGGAGAGACGGAGAGATGGAGAGACGGAGAGAGGGAGAGACGGAGAGAAGGAGGGATGGAGAGGCGGATACGGGGGGGGCGGGTCAGCGGCCGGGGTATTCGATCCACCAGCCCTCGGGAAGGGTGCGGATGTTGGCGGGTTTGCCTTGGCGGATGGGGTCGCAGTGGCGTGCCCATTGGTAGTCGGGCGGAGCCGGCAGAATGTAGTGCGGGGCGTGGCTGACGACGGCGGCGAGGCAGAGCGTGCGGGCGGTCCACCGCACGGCGGGCAGGGCGTGGTGCCAGGCGAGGAGCACGAGCCAGGCGAGCAGGACGCGCGGGATGAAGAAGTAGCGGTCGCCGTTGACGAGGTTGTCGTCCGCCCAGGTGTCGGCGCGGACGCGGACGACGCAGGCGACGGTGACGAGGACGAAGGCGGCGGCGACGAGCAGGCGCGTGCGGCGGAGGGCGTCGCGGCGGACGGAGAAGGCGAGGAGGGCGCCGATGGCGGCGACGCCGAGCGCGGCGTGGACGGCGAGGGGCCAGGCGCGGACGGCGGCGGGGCCGAAGAGCGGCCAAGTGACGAGGCGGCTGCCGATGATGGAGAAAAACATCAGCGGGCGGAACGGCTGCGCCTCGGCGGAACCGTCGAGACTGAGACCGTGGCCGAGGAGAAAGCGGGCCTGGACGGCGGCGCAGACGGCGACGACGAGGAACTCGGCGGAAAGGCGAAAGGGGAAAGGCGGAAGGCGAAAGGCGGAAGGCGAAAGGCGGCAGGACGGCGACGGAGGGTGGGAGGCGGGACGATCCGTCCAGGCGCGCCAGGCGAAGAGCGGGAGGAAGACGAGGGCGAAGGGGCCGTTGAGACCGACGAGGACGAGGAGCGCGAGGTCGCCGAGGCGTTGGGCCAAGGTGAGGGCGGGGGCGGTGAAGAGCTGGAGCAGGAGGAAGAACGCCGTGAACCACTGGAGGTTGGTGACGTTGAGCAGCGTTTCGCCCGTGCCGGCGACGAGGGCGAAGGCGAGCATGAGGCCGGGCTTCGCCGGGAGACGCACGCGGGGCGAGGCGAGGCGGGCGAACACGGCGACGCTGCAGAGGTAGGCGAGACCGTTGTAGACGGCGGGCCACCAGGCCACGTCGACGGTGACGCGGGCGAGCCAGGCGATGAGGCGGGGGAGGAGATGGAGGTAGCCGTTGTAGGGTAGCCACCACGCGGATACGCCGAGCTGGCCGT
>JBILLY010000191.1:0-7645 GCA_044375835.1 Opitutaceae bacterium | reverse complement strand
CCCGCGGGCGCGGCCCAGTCCGTCGCGGGCGCCCGCGTGGGCGGGGTTGAGTTCGAGCGCGGCCTCGAACTGGACGACCGCCTCGGCGGCCCGCCCCAAATCGAGCAAGGCGCGGCCGAGCAGGTGGCGCACCTCGGGGTCATGGGGCTGCAACTCCGCCGCGCGCCGGAAATGCGGAACCGCCTCGGCCAGTTGGCCGTTCATCGCGTGCACCAGCCCGGTCTTGAGTTCCGCATCGGCCAAGTCGGGCTGCTCGCGCCGCGCCTGCGCGAGTTCCGCCAGCGCATCCGCGGGGCGCCCGGCGTTGGCCAGGGCCCAGCCGAGATTGACGCGGGCCTGCGTCAGCCGGGGATTGAGCTCCAGCGCACGGCGAAACGCCGCCATGCCCGCGTCCGGCTCGCGGAGCGCCATGAGGGCGGCGCCGAGGGTGTTGTGGGCCGCAGCGAAGCGCGGCTGCAACCGCACGGCGCGCTCGAGCAAGGGCCGCGCCTCGTCGGCGCGGCCGAGGCGGTTGAGGATGTTGCCGAGGCTGTTGAGGATTTCCGGGCGATCGGGTTTCAACGCCAGCGCCCGCTGCACGTGCGAGCGGCCTTCGTCCGTGCGCCCCGCCTCGTCGAGCGCGGCGCCGAGATTGAGGTGGGCCACCCAGCTGGCGGGGTTGCGCGCGAGCGTCGCTTCGTAGAGCGAAAAAACGTCGCGATACATCTCGCTCTGCCGCCACGTGAGCCCGCCAAGGACCGCCAGCAAACCGGTCGCGACCACCGGTCCGCTCCAGCGCGGCCACGCCAGCCGCGCGAACCCGCGCACCGCCGCCGCCGCGAGAAATGCGATCATGCCGAGGCTCGCCAAATACTGGAAGTGATCGGCCACGTAGGAGAAAACGAAGGGATAGACGTTCACGAACCCGAGCACGGGCACGAGCGTGCCGCCGAACAGCAGCGCCGCGGCGAGCGGCCCGCGGTAGCGCCGGCTCCACCACACGCCGGCGCCGAGCGCGGCGGCGGTCGCGAGCGGAAAAATCCACTGCCACGCCACCGCCGCATCGATCGTCCAGCGGGGATAGAAAAACGTCAGCCCGGCCGGCCACACGAGCTTGCCGAGGTAAAACCACCCCACGCGTCCGGCCAGCAGCACGCGCTCGACCGGCCCGAGCGCGAAGTCTTCACCGCTCGCGCCGATCTGCGTGGCTTCGAACCAAGCGGTGCCCAGGCCCGCGGCGACGCCGAGGCCCAGCCAGGGCAACAGCGGCGCCACGTCGTCGCGCCACGAGAGCCGGCCCCGCCGCCACCACGCGACGACCAGCAACGCCGCCGGCAGCGTCGCGGTGACCGTCTTGGTCAGCAGCGCGGCGACAAACCACAGCGTCGCGAGCGCATAGCGACCCGGCCGACGCTCGTCCTCGAAGCGCAACCAAGCCCGCGCGGCCGCGAGGTAGAACACGGTCGAGAGGGTATTCTTCTGCTCCGCGATCCACGCGACCGACTCCACCATCACCGGGTGCAGGGCGAAAACCAGGCCCGCGAGCAGCGCACCCGGCACCGCGAGCCGGCGCAGCACGCCCACCAGCAGGCACGCGGCCGTCGCGTGCCACAGCACGTTGACCAGGTGGTAGCCAAGCGTGGCGTCGCCCCAGAGCCGGTGCTCCAGCCAAAACGCCGAATGCAACAGCGGGTAGTATTGCTGCGTCGCGCCGACCTCGAACCAGATGCGCGCCAGCCCCGCCCACGAGCGCAGGTCGGGCCGCGTGACGTGGCCGGCGTCGTCCCAGAGAAAATCTCCCGTCAGTGCCGGAAAATACGCGACCAACGTCGCCGCCAGCACCGCGGCAAACAGCGCGCCCGGCGACCACGCGCCGCTCCGCGAGCCGGTGGCGGCAGCCGTCGCCGTCGAGCCCGTGGCGGTCGACGACGGCGAAACGGCGGGGCGGGGCGAACGCTTCATCGGCATCGGTCACCGAACCGGCCGCACCGTCGCCGGGCAAGCCGTTTGGCGTGCCCGATCACACCCCCGGTCCCGCACCCACGCACCCGCGCAAACGAGAAGGCGGCCGCGCCGGCCCGCGTCGGCGTCGGCCACGGACCGTGGAGCGCCGGGTGCAGGTGTTGGCGGCCGGGCAAAAAAAAACGCCGCCACCCGGAGGTGGCGGCGATCGATGAAAGTCCTCGGCGGCGTTACAGCTCGAAGGATGCCGACAAAATAAACTGTCGCGGGTCGACGATGCGGTAGGTCGAGGCCCGGCCGTCGAAGAACGCGGCGGTCTTTTGCAAGCGGCCCCCGTCTTCCTGCACATTTCTCACGTTGAGCTGGAAGTTTGCCCGGACTTTGTCGGCAAACAGCTTGGTCCGGTAGCCGACGAATACGTCGACGTTGACGTCGGCCGACGAGTAGATCGGCCGGTTGGGATCGAGCTGGAGGATGCGGTTCGCCGGCAGCGTGAGGTCCATGCCCGGGGTGTAGCCTTTGCCGAAGAAGCCGATCGAGCCCTTGCTCGCGTAGCGCAGCGATCCGCCGACGCTCATGTTTTTGAGGACGCGGTTTTCGGAGAAGAGACCGGACAGGTTGTAGCGCGTGCTGAACTTGGAGGAGTATTCGCGGACTTGCGGACGCGGGCGACCGATGGTCGCGCGAAACACGGCCATGGGTGCATCCACATTCGTGGCAAAGTTCAACGCGGCCGACTGCGTGCCGTTGTAGCCGGACAACGTGGTGAACGGCGCGCCGAGGATATTCCACCAGAGCAGGCGGCCGGTGGCGCCGGTCGGGAGCGGAGTCGCGGGCAGGGAGGGCAACGGCGAGGTCACGCCGCCGAGGGTCTGCGTGGTATTGGTGTAGCGCGGATCCTCGAGGCTGGTCCAGATCGGCATGCGCGCGGCGATGTAGTCGTCGACGGCGGAGCCGGCCGCCGTGTTGATCGCCTGCGTTTTCGTGACCGACGCGCTGATGGTCCAGTGGCGGGTGGGGTTGTAGTTGATCTCGATCTCGTGGCCCTTCGAGCGCGCGTCGTTGACGGCGGCGTAGGTGCCGGCGGCGGCGATGGCCTGCAGGCCGTTGTATTGCTCGAGCGGCATCTTGATCGCGGCCGCGATCTGGGCGTTGGTGGCGATGCCGCCGGTGCCGAGGCCGTTGAGCCAGGCGCTGGTCTGCGTCCGCAGGTTGTAGGAGTCCGTGGCGATGAAACCCTCATACCGCAGGATGCGCTGGGCCATCGTGGAGATGTCGCCGTTGCGGAGATCCTTTTGGTCGGTGACGAAGTTGTTGTAGCGGACAGAGAGGCGGCCATCGAGCATCGTCATCCAGAAGCCGCGGTCCTTGGTCGTGCCGCTCTGGTTGGGCAGCTGCCTCAGGAACAGATCGTAGGCCGGACCCTGCGCGATGAAGTTATCCGCATGGTTGTAGGTGAGGCTGAGGCTGGTGATGGCTTCGGCGAGAAATTTGCCGACACCGGAGCCGTTGGTGACGCGCGTGCGGAAAAATTCCACGTCGCGGAGCGGACGGACCACGATCGACGAGGACTTCGTCTTGCCCTGGGCCCGGCGCCAGGGGCCGACCCATCCGCTGGAGGCCCCGAAGTTGTAGTCGCGCAGGTCCTGAGTGAGCTGGGCCAGCGGAGCGTTGCGGTCGTTCACGACATCCTCGCGGAGGCCAAAGGTGCCGACGAGCTTGCCGCCGAGGAAGGTGCTCTGGAGCACGCCGCCGGAGGTCTTCACGACGGAATTGACGCTGGCGAGGCCCCCGCCGCCGTCGGGGCTGGGGGTGAAGCCGACGCCGGTCACATCCTTGAACATCGCGCCGGCGGACGGGCCCCAGACATAGGCGACATTGGCCCCTTCCGGGAAATAGCTCGGGGCGTATTCGATGCCACCGCCGACCGTATTGCCGACGTAGTATTGCTCGTTGAGGCGGGAATAGTTGCCGGGCGCAATGGGATAGCGGGGGTCGACATTGGTCTGCGTGCGATTGCTCAACGGGGTGTTGAGCGCGGCGTATTTCTGCTGCCACGCCTTGTCGAGGCCGAGGGCGGAGTGCCGGTAGGTGAACTGGCGATTCTGCTGGTCCTTGTATTCGTAGTAGCCGAGGAGCTGCTGGGTGCCGAGCCACTTGCTCCACCCCTTGTCCTGCGAGAAGTCGAGACGGTAGGCGGCCTGGGCCCGCGTGGTCTCCCAAAGCAAGGGCCTGAGCCGGAGAAAGGGCTCGTTGCTCCGCAGGTAGGGCCGGCCGAAATACGGGTTGGGCGTGCCGTCGAGGTAAACCCGGTTCACGTCCACCTGGAGCTGGCCGACGTTGCTGTTCACACTGGCGGGGCCCATGGGCTGGTTCTCCATCCGCTGGGCGTCCTCGCGCATGTAGGTGACCTGCGCGGCCAGCGTGTGCTTCGGCGTGCTGAGGATGATCTGGTCGATCTGGGCGAGGTAGGTGTCGACGTTGTCCCACGCCTTGCCGTTGCCCGCGAGATTGATGCTGGTCCAGTCGTAGATCGACCGGTCGTTGATCGGACGCGTGACGGAATTGTAGAGCGGCTGCTGTGCGGCCGTGAAGGTTTCCGCCGGCCCCGTGGTCAGGAGTCCGATGCCGGTCGCCGTGGCGCCAAACGGGTCCGTGGTCGCCAAGGCGCCCGACGTGTAGCGCGATATCGTCCAGTAGGGCGCCTGGCCGGGGCCGCCGATCTGGAAGGGCGAGCGACTCTCCGCTCCGCCGAACACAAAGGTGAGGGGCACGCCCGGCACGTTCGTAAAGCTGGGGGCCGCCGTATACGGCGTGGTGGAGCCGAGGACGTTGCCATTGCCGTAAACGCGGCCGTCGGCGAACGTGACGAGACCCGTGACCGGATTCCAGGCCGGGCGGCCGGCCCGGAACCAATCGGTGAAGTAGTCGCGCGGCGTCGTGAAGTTGGGCCGCACGGAGGCATTCTTGTAGTTATACCACGACAGCGCGACGGTGGTGTTCTTGAACGGACGGACCTTGATCTGCGCGCTGAGGCGGCGGGCATCCTCGCCGGCGGGTTTGCGGACGAAGCCGGTGTGCTGGTTGGCGTAGCTCGCGCGGAAGGCGACCTTGTCCGACAGCTTGCGGTTCACGTCGAGCGAGACGCGCCAGCCCTCGTAGCTGTCGGCGCGGAACTCCATCTTGGTGAAATTGCGGCTGAGATTCGCGGTGGCGGGCACCTGGTTCACCGTGCCCGAGGCGTTGCCCAGGCCGAAGATGTTGGCGTTGGGACCGCGGCTGAGTTCGAGCGAATCCATCCAGAGCGGATCGACCGGGACGCGGCCGGAGGTCTGGATATTGTTGAAGGCGATGTTGGCGTTGCCGATGCCGCGCACGCGGTTCGCGTTGTTGGGATTGAGGCTCACGTTGTCGACGACGGCGCCGGTGCGGTCGGTGACAAACTCCGAGTAGGAGTTGATGCCCTCGGTGCTCGCCATGTGATCGAAGATATCGTTGATATCGAGCATCGCGAAGTCCGCCATCTGCTCCTTGGTCATCACGGTGATCGACTGGCCGAGGTCCTCGATTTTCGAGTTCAGGCGCGTGCCGGACATCGTGTTGGACTGGAAGTAGCCGGTGTTGCTCGCGGTGACTTGGAAGGGAGAAAGCTCCACGGGCTCGTCCTTCAAGGTTTCCGCGGCGGACTTGGCGACGGCCGGGATCGGTGCCGGCTTTTTTGCCGCGGAGTCGGCCGGGGCGGTCGGCGCCGGGCTGGGCGCGACTTGGGCGAAGCCCGACGCCACGGCGGCCGAGAGGCCAAGCAGGACGGCGGGCAATCCGAGTGAACCGCGACGGTTCACGAAAATGGCGGGAGCGGAGGGTTTCATAGGGGTCGGGTTGGCGGAACGCGGAGGGATGCGGTCCGGGACAGATCGGTGCAGGCAGGACGCAGTCTATCAATTCTCTTTCCCCGCCCTCTACCGCCGCCACGCCCAGTTCTTCCGGGATCGTAAGGCCCTCGGGGCGCAATCAACGGGATCGTATCGCCGGCCCGTCGCCGCAACGGCGGCGGATCGTCGCGATCACGCCGCCACCCGGGGCGCTTCACCGGGCTGGACGGCGAGCCGCCGGCGACTTCCGCGTTGTCCCGTCCTTCCGTGCGCCCATCCTGCACCGGGCCCCGCCCCGTCCCGGACCCACTCCGCCCATGTCCACCCGCCGCCTGTCCGTCTCCGCCGTCGCCGCCCTCTGCGCCTGCACTTTCCCCGCCGCCCGCGCCCAGACCGCCCCGACTCCCACGCCCACCGCCGCGCGTCCGGCCGCCGCCGGCGAGACCGCCGCACCGATCGAACTCTCGCCGTTCGAAGTCCGCCCCGAGGACGACTCCGGCTACCAGGCCGCCAACACCACCAGCGGCTCGCGCCTCAATTCCAAGCTCAAGGACACGCCCGCCGCCGTCTCCCCGTTCACCAAGGAATTTCTCTCCGACATCGGCGCCACCGACCTCGAGTCGATGCTCGCCTACGCCACCAACGTCGAACGCGAGGTCGAGGACTCGACCAACGGCTTCAACAACCCGCCCGGCCGCGATTCCACCGGCAACGACTTCCGCTTCCGCGTGCGCGGCGTCGCCGGCTCCTCCTCGGTCAACTACGCGCAGTCCGCCGTGCCCGTCGATCTCTACAACATCGAGCGCGCCGAGATGGCCAGCGGCCCCAACTCCATCCTCTTCGGCCTCGGCGCCCCCGGCGGCACCGTCGCGCTCTCGAGCAAGTTTGCCCAGCTCCGCCGCACCATCACCAACGCCAAGTCCGTCGTCGGCTCCTGGGACTACTTCCGCCACGAACTCGACCACAACCACGTCCTCATCCGCGGCAAACTCGGCGTCCGCCTCCTCGGCCTCTACCAGGACGCCAAGGGCTGGCGGAAATGGGACTTCAACGAGCAGCGCCGCCTCACCGGCGCCTTCAGCTACCAGCCGTGGGCCAACACCGCCATCCGCGGCAGCTACCAGGGTGGCAACTCCGCCAACAATGTCTCGCTGCCGTGGAACGCCACCGACTCGCTCACGACTTGGCTCGGCGCCGGCCGCCCCGTGGCCGACGGCGCCGCCGTCGCGACCACCACCGCCTTCGGCACCGCCAACCGCTACACGTTTTTCTCGCAGGACAACACCGTCTACAATCTCCGCTCCGAACTCTTCAGCCAGCGCGCGCCGAGCAACACGCTCGTGTCCCCCGCCCTCATGGGCTACGCCTACAACCTCACCGGCCCCGGCGGCGTGCGCACGCAGAACTTCAACGAGTGGCAGTTCAAGGTGGAGCAACGCTTCTCGCGCACCGTCGTCGCCGAGTTCGCCTACTTCCACAACGTCAACCGCATCCTCACCCGCGGCAACGTGAGCCCCAACGTCTTCCTCACCGGCGACCCCAACCCCAACATCCCCACCGCCACCCTCGCCGTCGTCCCCAATCCCCGCGTGCGCCAGCTCTACCTCGAGGACAACTGGAGCCGCGACCCCTTCAAGGACCGCAACGAGATCTACCGCCTCAGCGCCTCGTGGGAACCCAACTTCGGCAAATGGCTCGGCCGTCACCGGATCGCCGGCCTCGCCGAACTCACCCGCCAGGACCGCGTCCGCCGCTGGCAAAACGAAATCCTCGTCGACCAGAACAAACTCGCCATCTCCAACGCCGCCAACCCCGAGGGCGCCGCCAACCAG
>JBILLY010000190.1:0-7674 GCA_044375835.1 Opitutaceae bacterium | reverse complement strand
GTTGTCGCGCTGCGCCGCGGTGCAGGCGCGCGAGCGCGCGGAGGGGTGGGTGATCGCGGAGGTGGAGCGGCCGTTTGCGCTCGCGCTCGGCGGTCTCGAAGTGCGCGGTCGGATCGACCGCATCGACCGCCACGAGGCCCACGGCGCGTGGCGCGTGCTCGACTACAAGACGTCGGACACGGCGGTGGCGCCGCAGCGCTCGCACCTGCGCGCGGCGCGCGGCGACGACGCGACGCGGCCGGCGTGGCAGCGGGTGGGTTTCGACGGACGCGAGTGCGTGTGGACGGACTTGCAGTTGCCGCTTTACCTGCACGCGCTGGCGCCGACGCACCCGACATTGCAGGCCGGCTACGTGAATCTGCCGAAGGCGGCGGGCGAGACGGCGGTGGTGCTCTGGCCGGACTTCACGCCGGAAATGCTCGCGGCGGCGCGCGCGTGCGCCGAGGGCGTGGCGGCGGCGATCGCGGCCGGCGAGTTCGGGCCGCCGGCGGAGCTCCCGGCGGACCGCGATGCGTTCGGGTCGTTGTTTCACCACGGCGCGGCGGACAGCGTGGCGTGGCCGACGGCGGAGGGGAGCCGATGAGCGCGCGGCACGTGATGATTCGGGCGTCGGCCGGGTCGGGCAAAACCTACGCGCTGACGAGCCGCTACGTGGCGTTGCTCGCGGCGGGCGCGCGGCCGGAGCGGATCGTGGCGCTGACCTTCACGCGCAAGGCGGCGGGCGAGTTTTTCGACGAGATCCTGACCAAGCTCGCGCGCGCGGCGCAGGACGGGAAATTCGCGGTGCAGCTGGCGCGGGACATCGGGCGGCCGGAGCTGGGGCCGCCGGCGTTTCTCGCGCTGCTGCGCGCGGTCGCGGACGCGATGCACCGGCTGCGGCTTGGGACCTTCGACGGGTTTTTCGGGCGGATCGCGCGGGCGTTTCCGCTGGAGCTCGGGCTCGCGGGGGAGTTCGAGGTGCTGCAGGAACACGCGGCGCGGCAGGAGCGGCGCCGCGTGCTGCAGCGGATGTTCGCGCACGCGCCGGGCGGGCTCGACGACGCGCAGCGGGAATTCGTCGAGGCGTTCAAGCGGGCGACCTTCGGCACCGAGGAGAAACGCCTGGGGGCGCGGCTCGACGGCTTTCTCGACGAGCACCAGGAGAAATATCTCGCGGCGCCGGACGGCGAACTCTGGGGCGCGCCGGAGCGCATCTGGCCCGACGGGAGCCCGTGGCTCGAGACTCCGGCGCGGCCGCTGGCCGAGGCGGCGGCGCGGTTGCGCATGCGCTTGGCGGCGCGCGCACTGCCGGAGAAACAGGCCGCGCGGTGGGAGGCGTTTTTTGCGGCGTTGCCGGAGTGGGCGCCGGGGGCGCCGCTGCCGGATGCGGTGGAGTATCTGTTGAAAAACACGCTCGCGGTGTGGCCGGCGGTGCGGGCCGGTGCGGCGGAGATCGTCGTCGAGCGGAAGAAGTGCGCGCTCGACCCGGAGGATTGCACGGAGCTGGCGGCGATCGTCGCGCACCTCGTGGGCGGAGAGTTCCGCCGGCGGCTCGAGACGACGCGCGGCATCCACGCGGTGCTCGCGGGCTACGAGGCGGTTTACCACGACGCGGTGCGGCGCGCGGGCAAGCTGACGTTTGCCGACGTGCAGCGTCTCCTGGAACCGGATACGAGCGGGCGGCGGCTGGCGGGCGGCGACACGGCGGGCGAGGGGCGGCTGCTGATCGACTACCGGCTCGACGGGCAGTTCGACCACTGGCTGCTGGACGAATTCCAGGACACGAGCTTCGGGCAGTGGCGCGTGCTGGAGAACCTGATCGACGAGGCGGTGCAGGATCCGGCGGGCGCGCGGTCGTTTTTCTGCGTGGGCGACGTGAAGCAGGCGATCTACGCGTGGCGCGAGGGCGACGCGCGGCTCTTCGACGACGTGCTGCGGCGCTACAACGCCGCCGCGCCGGACACGGTCGCGGAGCGCGCGCTGGTGGAGTCGTGGCGGTCGGGGCCCGCGGTGATCGGATTCGTCAACGCGGTCTTCGGCGCGGCGGACGCGGTGGCGGCGCTGTTGCCCGAAGCCGCGGCGCGGCCGTGGAACGACGGCTGGCGCGCGCACGCTTCGGCGCGCCCGCAGCTCGGCGGCTACGCGGCGTGGGAGCACGCGGAGGACGAGGCGGCGCGCTGGGCGCGGACGGTGGCGCTGGTGCAGGAGATCGCGCCGTTGGAGCGCGGGCTCGAATGCGCGGTGCTGGTGCAGACGAACGCCGCCGCGACGGCACTCGCGGATTATCTGCGGCGCGAAGGCGGCATCCCGGCGTTGGCGGACTCGGACCTGCACGTGGGCACGGACAATCCGCTCGGCGCGGCGCTGCTCGCGCTCGTGCAGGCGGCGGCGCATCCCGGCGACACGCTGGCGCGGGAGCATGTGGCGATGTCGCCGCTGGCGGCGGTCCTGGCGCGGGCGGGCGTGACCACGCCGGAGGCGCTCACGCGGCGCGTGCTCGGCCAGATCCAGGCGGACGGCTTTGAGCGCACGATCGAGCACTGGGTGCGCGCGCTGGACGGCGAGCTGGCGCCGGACGATGCGTTTTCCCGTGAGCGCGGGCGGCAGTTGGTCGAGGCCGCGGCGGCGTTCGACGCGACGGGCGGGCGCGATGCGGCGGAGTTTGTCGCGTTCGTGGAGCGCTACGCGGTGCGCGGTGCCGAGGTGGCGGGCGCCGTGCGCGTGATGACGATCCACAAATCGAAGGGACTCGGCTTCGACGTGGTTATCTTGCCCGATCTCGAAGGCTCGCGACTCGACCAGCGGCGCGCGGGCCTCGCGATGCAGCGCGCGCCGGACCGCACGGTGGAGTGGGTGTTGGAGCTGCCGCCGAAGTTGTTCCACACGCAGGACGAGACGCTCACCCGGCATGTGGCGGCGGCGGAAGCGGAGGCGGCCTACGAGGCGTTGGCGCTGCTCTACGTCGGCTTCACCCGGGCGAAGCGCGCGATGTATGTGCTGACGAAGGCGCCGGGAAAATCCGAATCGCGCAACTACCCGAAACTGCTCGCGACGGCGCTGGGCGAGGAGCCGTGGAGCGCGGGTGATCCGCGGTGGTTCGAAGCGCCCGGGGTTTCACCGGCCGACGGCGCGCCGCGCACGCGCGCGCCGGATCGCCCGATGCCGGGCGACGGCGCAGAGGCGGACGCGCGCCCGGGAACGGCGGTGGTCGAGGCGTGGCGCGTGCCGCGGCGGGCGGCGCAGCGGCCCTCGGCCGCACGCGCGGGCTGGGTCGAAGCCGCGGAGCTTCTGGACGTCGCGGCGGACGCCGGGTTGGCCTTCGGTCGCGAAGTGCACGGGTTGCTCGCGCGGATCGAGCGGGGCCGCGAGATTCCGTGGCTGGAGTGGCGGGCGAGCGGGGCAGGGGAGGGCGCGCTCGAAATGGCGGCTCGCTGTGTGCGGGCCCCGGCGCTGGCGGAGGTCTGGGAATTGCCGGCGGCGGCCGAGGTGTGGCGCGAGCGCGAGTTTGAAGTCGTGATCGAGGGGGCGTGGGTGAGCGGGATCTTCGACCGGGTGGTCGTCGTGCGCGCGCCGGACGGCCGCGCGGAGGCGGCGACGGTGTTCGATTTCAAGACCGACCGCGTGCGGGAGCCCGGGGACATCGACCGCGTGCGCGCGCGGCATGCGGCACAACTCGCGCTTTACCGGTCGGCGGCGGCGCGGTTGGCCGGATTGCCCGAGCGCGCGGTGCGGTGCCGGCTGGTCTGCACCGGTCCGGCCGTGGTCGTGGACGCGATCGCGCCGTGATTGCGCGGTGCTCGGCATGCCTCCCGGTCATGGCTGCGCGGCGCGGGCGAAATTCACGCTTTACAGGGGGAGGGGCGGCTTGCACGGTGACCGACCGCCAAATCCAATCACCATGGGCAATCTGAAAAAGAAACGTCGTCTGAAGATGAACAAGCACAAGCGCCGGAAGCGCTTGAAGGCTAACCGCCACAAGAAGCGCACGTGGCAGAAGTAAGCGCCGGCCGGTTTCGGGCCCGACGCTGATTTCGCTCCCTTTCCACCCGCGGCTGCACCGCCGCGGGTTTTTCCGTTTTCGGACGCGGCGCGGTGCCGGCTCGGCGCTGCGCTGCCAACGGTGGTTGCGAGCAGGGTCGAACCCCCTGCTCAAGAAAAGGTAAATGCCCGGTTTCACCCGGGAGGTGGTATTGTTTCTCCTTGTAAGGCCGGGGGTGTTTTGGGACGGTCGCGCCGCAGTCGTTCGGCACTGGGCCAGCGGGCGTCGGCGTCTTTCGCTCCCTGACGCGTGCCGGTTGATCGGTCCTAGGCGACTTGCGAACTACCGTCCGGTCTTCTTCGCCCACGCATGATTTTCTCCCAAAAGCCCAAAGGATTCTTCGTCGAGATGACCGACCATGCGATCCTTTTGGCCCGCACGTCGGGTGTCGCGGCGCCGTTGGTGATCGAGGACTTGCAGGATTGCCCGGCGGGCGACAAAGCCGCCCTCGAAGCGGCGATCGGCCGCATCCACCCGAAGAAACTCCCCAGCGGCGTGTTGCGCGCCAACGTCGGCATCTATCCCGCCCGCCAGCTCCTGCGGCGCCATTCGCTAGACCTGAAACGCATCAAGGAGCCGTCCTACATCACCGAGGTCTGCACCCAGCAGTTTCGCATCGAGGAAGACAAGTATGTGCTCGCGGTGCTCAATGCGACCGACGGGCTCGACTACGATTTCACCAAGGCGATGCAGAAGGAGGTGATCTTCTGCGGCCTGCCCAACGAGACTGTCATCTCGACGCAAAACCAGCTGCTCGACTCCAAGATTTACCCCGAA
This sequence comes from Opitutaceae bacterium, assembly GCA_044375835.1. Classification (GTDB taxonomy): domain Bacteria; phylum Verrucomicrobiota; class Verrucomicrobiia; order Opitutales; family Opitutaceae; genus ER46. Next base: position 2,879 of record JBILLY010000190.1, on the reverse strand, counting down.
GCGCTCGAGCTCGGTTCGCTCTCCACCCTTGGTGCGGTGGTCGACTACCTGAATCACACCAAATCGAAGACGCCGACGCTCGTGCTGGAGGTCGGCTTGGAGTCGACCCAGTCCTTCATCGTCACGGGCAACTCGGTCGAGGCCTCCCGGCCGATTCCGCAGGGTCTCGATGCGATGGTGCCGATCGTGCAGAAGGAGTTGGGCCTGCAGGACGAGGAATCGGCGCGGAAGCTGTTTTACTCGAATACCTTCGACTTCACCGGAATGGGTCCGCTGCTCATCCGCCGTCTGTTGAAGGAGCTGCAATCCTCGATCGGATTTTACGAGGTCCAGACCGGTCAGTCCGTCGGTCAGGTGTTGTGCACGCAGATTCCGGCGAAGTTGCGCTGGTTGGACGGCGTGATCGCCAGCGCCCTCGGCATCGCCTCCGCCAAGATCGACCCGGTGCCGTGGCTCCAAGCTCGCCAGATTACGTTGGCCGACACCCTTGAAAAGCAGGCGCAGGATCCCCGCTGGCTGGGGCTGCTCTCGCTGATCGTCCGCTACCACGCCGCCCATGCTCCCGCTGCTGAAGAAAAAAAGTGACGCCGGCCAAGCCGGGACCCCTGCAGCGCAGGCTTGGCACCCGAACTTCCGCAATTTCGCCGCGCTGCCCGACGTCAAAGTCGTGCGCACCGCGTTCTTCGTCAACGTGGCCGCCATCTCCGTCGTCACGATGGTCGGCGCTTACTACGGCTTCACGGAGTGGTCCCTCCGCTCGGTCAATCTCCAGGTCGACGAGATGCAGCGGCGCATCGATACCGACAAGAAAAAGAGCGACCAAGCCGTCGCGCTCTTCAAAAAATTCCAAGGCGAGGAAGCCAAGGTCGTCGAGGTGGACACTTTCCTGAAGTCGCGGCCGCTGTTCTCTTCCCTGCTGGTGCGCCTCGGCCAGACGCTGCCGAAAGACGTCGCGATCGACATGATCGAGCTGCGCGAAAAGGACCTCACGCTCCGGATCACGCTGCGCGGCTCTCCCCAGCAGGCCAGCGGTCTCGCCAACACCTACCTCGAGCAACTCAAGGCCGACGCCGAGCTCAGCCGCTACTTCGAGGAATTCATGTTTACCGGCACGCCCACGCGCGAGGCCGCGTCGGGCCGGCTCACGGCGGAGTTTCTGCTCAAACTGCGGCCCACGCCGCTCGCCGCGCCGATCACCCCGCCGCCGGCCCCGGGAGGAGCGAAGAAATGACCAATCAGGACCTGATCGCGTTCATCAAGCGCTTCCCCGTCAGCTTCGGGTGCGGCGCCGCCACGCTCGTGCTCGCCGGACTCCTCTATTTCCGGGCCGACGCCATCCCCGAGGCCGAAACCCTCCTCACGCAGAAAACCGCCGAGGCCGAGCGCTACGCGGCGAACCTCAAAAACAGCCTCAGCCTCAAGGAGCAGAGCGACACGCTCGCCGAGGCGATGAAGGTGATCGACAACCGCATCGTCCGGGTCAGCAAGTTCGCGATCAACAGCCAGTATTTCTACAGCCTCGAGTCCGAGAGCGGCGTGCGCCTCGTCTCCGCGCGCCAAAACACCAACGTCCTCCCCAAGGGCAAGACCACCTACGCTCCGGTCAATTTCGGCGTCACCGTGCAGGGCGAGCTCGCCGTCGTCCTGAATTTCCTCCGCGCCCTCGAAAACGGCACGCACTACTGCCGCGTGCTCAGCGCCAGTTGCCGCGGCATCCCCGGCGAACGTCGCGGCGACGTCACCCTCACGCTCCAACTCGAACTGCTCGGATTGCCATGAACGCCCGCACTCTCCTCGCCCTCGGCGGGACCTTCGTGCTCGCGGCCGGCACGCTCCCTGCCGCCGCGCCTCGCACCGATATTCTCCCGACGGTCCGCCGTCAGGTCACCGTCGACCTTGCCACGCGCCTCGCGAACCGCCCGCCGCCCGCGCCCTTCCCGGCCAACGTCACGAATCCCTTTGCGCCCCCCGGTTTCGACGAACCCGACCCCGTGCCCGAAGTGAAGCCGCCGCCCGTGCCCGGCGGCGCCGGCCAGCCGGTCGGCGAGCCCTCCGGCCCCCCGCCTCCGCCCACCGACCGCACCGTGCTCGAGTCCCTCGCCGTCGGCCTCAAACCCAGCGGCACCTTCGTGATGAACGGCAAACCGTTCCTCCTCATCGACCGCAACCGCTTCGAGGTCGGCACCAAGTTCATCGTGTCCTTCAACAACCAGGACTACGAACTCGAGCTCGTCACCATCGACCGCACCACTTTTACGCTGCGCTACCGCGGCGAGGAAATCACCCGACCGATCAAACCTGTGAGATAACATGACCTCTCGCGCGCCCCTTTCCCTCCGCTTCGCGCTGCTGCTCGCAGCCGGCCCATCGGTCCCCACGTTCGCCCAAGCGCCCCAGCCTCCCCCGGTCGAGGCCGCCCCGCCCGTCGCGGCCCCGGCCCCGCCGGCCGCCGCTCCAGCCGCTCCCGCCGATACTCCGGCCCCGGCGCCCGCCCCGGCCGCCGCCCCCGAAGCCTTGGCTGACAAACCTGCCGCTGCGCCCGCCCCCGCGGCGCCTGCGCCCGCCCCGCCCGCTGCCACGGCCCCTGCCGCCCCTGCCCCTGCCGCCACCGCCGCCACCAAGAGCACCGACTCCTCCGGCCGCGACACGCTCTCCGTCGACTTCCCCGACGAGGATATCCGCAACATCCTCCGCAACGTCGCCGACCTGTTCGAGCTGAATATCATCATGCCGGATACGCTCCAGGGCAAGACGACCATCAAGCTGCGCGACGTGACCTGGCGCCAGATTTTCCAGAGCGTCCTCCAGCCGGTCAACTTCACCTACATTGAAGAGGGCAACATCATCAAGATCGTCAGCGCCGAGAGCCTCCTCCAGGA
>JBILLY010000189.1:0-7688 GCA_044375835.1 Opitutaceae bacterium | reverse complement strand
TGATGGGAAGAAGTATCAGCCCGATGCCCGGGTGCGCGCCGAAAATCAACTTCGCCATCGGCACCCCCGAGGCCAGCGTCTTCTTCGATCCGCAGAACACCGCCGCGATGCGATCCGCCCGAACAAACCCCCAGCGCCGCGCCGCCCAGCCGGTGAGCAGCAACGCCGCCGCCAACAGGCCGACGCACACCGCCGCCGCGAGCGCCAACTGCGCCGCCGCGTGGCGACTCCAGACGCCCTCCTTGAAGGAATCGCAGAACGACGTGTAGACGAGCAGCAGGATCGTGCAGCGGTCGGCGACGGCGATCCGCGGCTTGTGCCGCTGCGCCCAGGCGCCTAGCCAAGGGCGCAGCAGTTGGCCGAGTGCGAGCGGCGCCACAAGCCAGCGCAACAGGTCCGCGACCACCGGCCACAGCGGTTGCACCTGCCCGGAGGTGCGCAGCGCCCATGCCACCCAGAGCGGAGTCAGGACGACGCCGAGCAAACCCGAGAGGGTCGCGTTGAAGACCGCGCCCGCGACGTTGCCCCGCGCCGCCGCCGTCATCGCAACGGAGGATGACACCGTCGACGGCAGCGCGCAGAGGAAAAACACCCCCGCCGCGAGTTCCGGCGCGATGCGGCCGTCCAGCGCCGCGAGGAGCGCGAGCCCGGCCAGCGGGAACACGCCGAACGTCGTCGTCTGCACGAGCGCATGGAGCCGCCAATTGAGCACGCCCGCCCGCAGCGCCGGAAACGACAGGGCCAGACCGTGGAGAAAAAACAGCAGCGCGACGCCGGCCTTGGTCAGCACCTCCGGCTGCAACCAGCCGCCCGCCGCACCCGGCCCGGGAAACGCCCACGCCAGCACGGTCGCCGCGATCATCCCGAGCAGAAACCAGTCGAAGACGCGTCTCATCGCTCAGCGCAATTTCGCCCGCAGTTTCGCGCCCACGGCCGCAAGGTCGTCGCGCCCTTCGATCCGCAGCAGCCACAGGCAGGCCGCGTAACCGGCGGCCGCCCCGACGATGATCACGGCGAGGCCGATGGCATCGTGCCGGAATGTCGGTGCAGCAGAAGCGCTCCAGCCGCGCCACGCCGCCCAGACGCCCGCGCCCATCGCCGCCGCGCCGACGGCGATTTTGCCGAGATCCCGCAGCATCGGGCGGAACGCCAGGCCGGGCCGCGTCCGCCCGAGTCGCGTCTGCAGATAGACCGCCTGCGCGACCGTCGCGATGTTGCCCGCCACCGCCAGGCCGAGCGTGCCGAGCGGCTGCATCAGCGCGACGCTCAGTCCGAGATTGACGCAAAAACTGACCACGGCCGCCCGCACCGGCGTCACGGTGTCCTTCTGCGCGTAGTAGGCGCGCAGCACGATGCTCACGAACGAGAGAAACGGCAGCCCGAGCGCGTAGACCACGAGCACCGGCAGCACCGCCGCCGTATCCCCCGCGTCGAACGCTCCGCGCTGGAACAGCAGCCGCACGATCGGCTCGCCAAGCAGCGCGAGCCCCACCGCCGCGGGGACATTGATCACGAGCACGAGCCGCATGCCTTTGCGGTAGGCCTGCGCGAGGCTGGCCCAATCGTCCGCCGCCGCGTGCCTCGCGATCAGCGGGAAAATCACCGTCGCCACCGCGACCGTGAACACCCCGATGGGCAGTTCCATCAGCCGCGTCGCGAGATTGAGCGCCGCCACCGCGGAGTCGTTGAGCGAAAGCCCCACGAGGCGGGAAACCGCCATGTTGATGAGGTAGATCGCCGAACCGAAAATCGACGGCAGCATCAGCCGCAGGATCTGCCGCAACGGATCCCCGGCGGAGAAATCGAACGCCGGCCGCCAGCCTTCGCGCACGAGCGCGACCGCCGGCACGAGCATCTGCAGGCAACCGCCCAGGAGCGCGCCGCCGCAGAGCCACAGCATCGCTCCGCCGAGCGTATCGGCCCAGCCGCCGTAGGCGCCGCCCGCGAGCAAGCCGATCATGGAGATATTCAACCATACCGGCGACAGCGCCGGTTCGAGAAACCGCTGCAGGGTCTGCAGCGCCGCGCTGAAAACCGCCGCCAGGCACACCGTGATCAGGTAGGGAAACAGAATCACGCCCAGGCCCGCCGCCTCCGTCCAGCGTCGCACCACGCCCGCCGACAACCCGGCCGCCTGCAGGCCGCCGCCGAGCGCGGGCACGAGCAGCAGCGCGCCCATGCCGAGCAGCACCAGCCCGCTCGTCACGACGAAGAGCCAGCTCGCGACCTGGTTCACCAGCGCAAAGGCCCCGGCCCGCCGCCGCTCGCGCAGCTCCTCCTGCAAAGTCGGCACAAACGCCGCCGTCAGCGCGCCTTCGCCGAGCAGGCGGCGGAAGAGATTCGGCAGCGTGAACGCGCTGACGAACGCCGACGCCAGCGCGTCGAGCCCGAAGACCGCCGACATCAGCGCGTCGCGCACCAGCCCGAGCACGCGCGAGAACATCGTCGCGCCAGACACCACGCTGATGTTTTTGAAACTCTTCGACACGCCGCGAGTGTGCGCGCCGCCGTCTCCGCCGGGCAAGAATTACCCGGCCCGCGCCGGCTGCTCCGCCTCCGGCCGATCAACGCCCCGCCGGCGGGGCGGTCCGGCTCCGGCCCGCGTCGAGCGCGTCCAGCGCCGCCGTCGCGGCACGCTCCAGTTCAACTGCGTCCGCCCAATCCCGCTCGAACGCGGCGCAGGCCGCATCGAGCCGGACCGGTTTTTCCCCGCGCAGGCGGCAGGCCTCGAGCAGGGAGAGGCCGGCGTTGCGGTAGAACGGATGCAGCGCCGGGTTCACGCGGCCGAGTTCCGCCGCCCGTCGCGCGAGCTCCGCCGCCACCGGCGCCTCGCCCGCCCGGTCGAGCACGCGCCGCAACGGCACGACGACATCGCGCGCCTCGTCGGTGCCGGCGAAAACAAAGCGCGCCAGCGCGCCGAGCTGCGCCCGCGACGCCGCCGCGTCGAGCACCGGCAACGACCGCGCCTGCACCGCCTGGTGCCAGCCGGTCTGCCACCACAGCTCGCGCTCCGCGTCGGACGCAAACGCCGCCGGGTAAGCCGCGGCGAGCGCGGCGGCCGGTTCTTCGCCCGCGAGCAACCGGCGCAGGAGCGACGGCCACTCGCGGCCGCGGCCGGACTCCGCCTGGAGATGGGTCAGCAGCCAATACGCCCCGGCCGTCCCCGCCGCGGGCTCCTCGCCGCCGCGCGCCCAGCCGAGCAGATCGCCCAGCGCGGGCACGGCCATGCCGGCCGAGGCCTGTTTCAACGCGTCGAGCTGCGCCGGTTCCGCGCGGATCCGCCACAGCACCGTGCAGGCATGCTCGAGCCAGAGCGGCGCCGTGAGTTTTTCGTGGATACCGTGCTGCGCGACCGCCAGCCGCATCAACAGCCCCTGCACCAGCGCCCGCCGCAGCACCGGCTCGGACAGCGCGGCCACCCGCAGCCAGACGGAGACCACGCCGCCCGCCTCGACCGACACGCGAAACGGCGCTCCCGCCGGCCCCTCGCTTGCCGGGATCAGCCGGACAAACACCGGACTTGGAAAAGCGGCCGGCAGTCCGAGCGGACCTTCCAGCAACCGCCACCCTTCGTCGGCCGCGGCGCTCACCGCGTGCGCCAGCGTCGGATCGACGGCGGAGACTTCGATGCGGCCCGGCGCGCCCTGCACGATCGTCGGGGTCGGTTGCGCCGTCGCCGCGCCCGCGGCCCCCAGCCAGGCGGCCGCCGTGAGCCACATTCGCCGGAGCCCTCCCGCGCTCCGGCTCACGGCATCGTCAGCTTGAGCGTGCGATCCTCGATCGTGACGTTGGCCAGCTTGGCCCAGGAAGCCTTGATGTCCTCCGGCACCGTGATCGCGGAGAGAATCTTTTCCCGCACATAGCCGCCGACAAACGGCAAGCGCTGCGCCGGGCACGAACCGAGCATGATCTGGTCGGCGCGGTAGACGAAGGAGTCGCCCTTCTTTTCGAACGACCCGTTGATCTGCACGATCACTTTCTGGGCGATGCCGAGCACGTTGAAATTCACCGGCACGCCGAGGCTGAGCGCGCCGCCCGCGATGCGCACGTTGATCGCGCCGACGGACATCAGCTCGTCCGCCGCGGGCGCCGGCGCGGCCGGAGCGGGGGCCTTTTTGGCGTCACCCTTTTTCTCCGCGGCTTTGGGATCGCCCGCCTTGGGATCGCCGGCCTTGGCCGCGGCCGGAGCGCCGGGCGCACCCGGCGCAGGGCCGGTGATGGCATTGATTTCATCCTCGATCACGGAGACGGACTGCCCGCTCGAAAACGCCTTCCGCTTCGCGAGGCCCTGCTTGCCCTTGTTCGTGTCGCGCGAGCCCTCGATAAAGTAGACCGCCCCGGGTTTGCGGTCGGCTTCCTTGATTTCCTCCTTCGCGACGATCACCGGCCGCACGATCATCAGCACCGCGCCGAGCGCGACGCCGAGCAGCAGGCTGAGCAAGGCCCCGAGGATGACTTCGGACCAACTGGGACCGTGGGCGGCGCGATCGATTTTCTTGCTCATGGTGGTGGACTATTTCTTGCCGGAGTCGGAGGAGGTTTTGGCGGGAGCCGCGGGCTTGGTCTCGGCGGAGGACGATTTCGATTCGCCGCCACCGTCGCCGCCGCCACCGCTCTTTTTCTTGTAGTCGGTGATGTAGAAACCCGTGCCTTTGAAAATCAGTCCGGCGCCCCCGCCGACGAGGCGTTTCACGCCCGCCTTCTTGCACTTCGGGCATTTCTTGAGCGGTTCGTCGCGCATCGACTGGAACTGCTCGAATTCGTGTCCGCACTTGGGGCAGGCGTATTCGTAGGTGGGCATGGGTCGGAAACGCGGGCTCTTATGGGAACGGCCCCGCGGGTTGGCGAGAGCGGAGTGCGGAATCAGGGCTGCGCGAGCACGCGCCGGTAGAGCGCCTCGTAGCGCGGCACGATCGCATCCGCGGAAAACTCCGCCGCCGCCCGCGCCTTGGCCGCCAGGCCCATCCGGGCCCGCCGCGCCGGGTCGGCCAGGAGTCCGTCGACCGCCAGCGCCAGCGCCTCTGGGGTCGCTTCGGGCACCAGCACGCCCGTCTCCCCGTCGCGCACCACCTCCGGGATGCCGCCCACCGCCGTCGTCACGCTGGGACAGCCGAACCACATCGCCTCGAGCACGCTCAGACAGAAACTCTCCGACGCCGACGTGAACAGCCCGAGATCCGCCGCCTGCAGGTAGTCCTCGATCTCGAACACGTTCTCCCGGACCAACACGCGGTCCTCGAGGCCGAGGCGCCGCACCTGCTCGGCAAACGGCGACCAATCCCCGCCGGCGAGGACGACGAGTTTGAACCCCTCGCGCGGCCGCACCCGCGCGATCGTCTCGAGCAGCAGCTCGATGCGTTTCACCGGACGCAGATTGGACAGGTGCACGAGCAGGGCCTCGCCGGGCCGCAGGCCGAGCTCCGCGCGCACCGCGTCGCGCGACCGCGTGGGCGCCTTCGGCTCGAAGAAATTGTGGATCACGTCGATCGGTGCGTCGACCGCGAGGAGGCGCTGCGTCTCGTCGCGCAGCCAGCCGGACACCGCGGTGACGGCATCCGAGCGCCGCAAGGCGTGCCGGATCGCCGGTCCGTAGCCGGCATCCCGCCCGAGCAGCGTCGTGTCCGTGCCGTGCAGCGTGGTGACCACGCGCGGCGTGCGCATGTCGGCCGACATCGCGCGCGCCAAGATCGCCGCGGTCGCGTGCGGCACCGCGTAGTGCACGTGGAGCACATCGAGGCCGAAATCGCGCGTCACCTCCGCCATTTTCACCGACAGCGGCAGCGTGTAATCGGGATAGCGGAACAGCTCGTAGTCGTTGATCACGACCGGGTGGAAATGCAGCCGCGGCGCGCCGACCGGCAGGCGGAAGGGCCGCTCGTAGCTGATGAAGTGCACCTCGTGGCCGCGCCGGGCCAGCTCCTCGCCGAGCGCCGACGCCAGGATGCCGCTGCCGCCCACGGACGGGTAGCAGGTGATGCCGAGTTTCAGCGGTCGCTCGCCCATGCTCAGAAACGCCGCGCTCCCCGCGCGAGGCCGGCGAGCGAATCCACCACGATCGCATCCGCGGGAAACAGGGGCAGCGCGTGCTCGAGGCCGGCGCGTTGGCCGCACAGCCGGGCCCGGGTGAGCTGCAGTTCGACGTAGTTGCGCGTCTTCAGCTGCGAGGCATGCGCTTCCATCGCCGCGGTCCAGGTCGCCACCACGCCGGGCGCGGAAAGGTCGACGACCACGCGGCCGAGATCGCTCGGCTCCGCATCGGGCGTCACGGCGTAGAAGAACAGTTGGCCGACGGCGTGCGGCGGCAGCCGACGCAGTTCTTTCAACCCGCCGTAGCGCGCCAGCCGGCACGCGTCCCGCACCAGGCGGCCGAGCTTCGCGTGATCCGGATGTTGGTTTTCGACGACGGTCGGCGCCAGCACGAGCGCCGGTCGCACGCGGCGGATGATCGCCGCCAAAGCGATCGCATACGCGGCCCGCAGCTCGAAATGCGCGTCACCGCCGAGGTCGGCAAATTCGACCGAGGCGCCGAGCAACGCCGCCGCCCGCCGCGCTTCGCGGGTGCGGACCGCCGGCGTGCCGTTGGTCGCGGCCTCGCCGCGCGAGCAGACCACGCAATGGGCCGGCCGGCCGAGCGAGGTCTCGCGCGCGACGATGCCGCCGGCGCCGAACTCGATGTCGTCCGGGTGCGCGCCGAAGGCGAGGAGCGCGCCGGTCTCAGTGCCAGGCTTCGTCGGAACGGTCGATGGGGTCACGGTTGACGAAAACGATCTCAGGCGCGTCCTCCTTGCGCAAGTAGGCTTGTTCGCCCGCACCGGCGATGTAGTGCGTGCAGCGGACGACGGACTGCATCCACCGCAGCCGCGTGTCGCGCGTCGGCGTGACCTGTGCCGGGCCGAACTCGCAGGGCGGCAGCGCGAGATAACTCTCGCCGCCTTCGTGGAGTTTCAGCCCGCCGTCGATGCGTCGCGCCCGCACGATCTCGCCCGCGTGCGGCACGTCCACGAAGCAATCGTCGACGGCGCAGGCGGCGAGGCGCACCGCGGGATCGCTGGAGCGCACCACGCGCACGCCGTCGAGCAACCCGAGGCGTCCGTAGAGTTCGAGGCAGAAGTCGGCGGCGTTGCCGGCGACGGTGGCCTTGAAGGCCTCGATCCGTTCCGGCGCGACGTAGGCGCCCAGCTGGCGCGCGGTCGTGGCGGCCCACCCGGCCGGGATGCGTTTCAGGTAGAGCGGCGACCACTTGCGCTGGACCTTGTTTTCGAAGGCGAAGTTGAGCGTCGCCGGTTCGTCGGTCTTGCGGTGCCGGAGGATGGTCTGCGTCTCCCGCGGATCGTGGTCGCTGTCGTGGAAGAAGAACACGATCTCGCCGCCGATCTCCTGCTGCAGGCGCCGCGCGGTGACGAACTTGGCGTAGAGGAACCGCCGCGGGAAGAAACCGCAGGGTTGTTGGCCGAAACAGATGACCGGAGTGCTCATCGTGGACTCGGGGCGGTGGCCGCCGGCTTCTTCCCGTCGCCGAGAACGGCCTGCAGGATCAGGCTGAAGAGCACACAAGCGGCGCAACCGATGGGATTGAGCCAGAGGTAGGCGATGCGGCCCTGAAAGTAGATCACGAGCACCGCGAGCTGCGCGGCGATCATGCCCCAGAAGGCGGCCGTGCCCTGCACGCGCTTGAAGAAGAACGCCAC
>JBILLY010000188.1:0-7690 GCA_044375835.1 Opitutaceae bacterium | reverse complement strand
ACCGAGAGAGGGAGAGACGGAGAGACGGAGAGACGGAGAGAGGGGGAGACGGATGGGGGGCGAGAACTGAGAGTCTTGAGGCGGAGAAGGGGAGCGCGGGTGGCTGAGGGGCTAGGGCGGCGATCGATCGAAAGCGTGACGTCCGATGGCGTGAGGGAGGCCGCTGCGGCGGAGGTGGGATCGGTTGCCGCGCACGCTGAGGTCGGTCCCTGCTCTCACGAGCAGGGCGACACGGCACTGACTCACGAGCAGGGCTACAACGGCAAGGAGCGGGGGAGTGCAGGTCACGAGGTCGGTGGGTCTCTTCAGTGGAGCTGAGGGCTGGGAGCGGAGTGGGCGGGCGGCGGGGTGGGGCGGGGAACCCAGGCCGGCTCGGCGGGCCGGCCCTACCTTGGGGGTCAGGGGAGCCAGACGAACTCGCGGGTGTTGAGGAGGGACCAGAGGACGTCTTCGTAGGCTTCGCGCCAGTCGGGGCGGAGGCGGGGGTCGGGGGGCGGGCCGCGGCGGGCGCGTTGCTCGAGCTCAAGCTTGATGGAGTTGGCCTCGGGCATGAGGTGGTTGGCCCATGAGACGGCGGGCAAAGCGGGCGGCGCGGCGGGGGCGCGCACCTCGGCGGCGGGGACGAGGCGCGCGGCGAAACCGGGCGAAAGCGCGGCGACGAGCGGGGCGCGCTCGGCGGCGGTCGGCGGGCGGGCGTAGAAGCGCAGAAACAGGCGGTCGACGAGGGCGTCGGGCGAGGTGGCGGCGACGGCGAGGTCGGCGAGTTCGCTGCCGGGGGCGGCGCGGGTGACCCAGACGGAGACGACGCTGTTGGCGAGGGCGCCGGGCTGGAGGACGTTGGCGTCGAGCTCGCGGTCGGTGCGGGGATTCTGGCGGGAGCCGGTCCAGCCGAAGGCCTCGAGCACGTCGACGACCATCTGGGCGCGGGGGAGGTTGAGGCTGGGGCGGTCGCGCTCGTTGGAGAGGCTGGCGAACTGCCAGGCGCGGCGCGGGGCGCCGAGGGAGATGAAGGAGTCGGCGGGGCGGCGGGCCTCGGCGTCGAGGGTGATCTCCTCAACGTCGAGGGGCTGGCCGGAGACGGCGAAGAGGGAGTCGACGACCTGCTCGGCGCTGAGGCGGCGGGCCTCCGGGGCGGCGAAGAAGCGCTGGTCGGCGGAGGCCTCGCGGTTGCGGCCGACGGCGGCGCGCTGGTAGGTCTCCGAATTCATGATACGGCGGGCGAGGTGGCGGAGGTCGAAGCCGTGGGCGACGAAATCGCGGGCGAGCCAGGCGAGGAGTTCGGGGTGGCTGGGGGCGTGGCCTTCCCAGTCGTGGGCGGGTTCGACGAAGCCGGCGCCGAGGAGCTGTTTCCAGACGCGGTTGACGATGACCTGCGCGAAACGGGTGTTGGACGGCGCGGTGAGGAGGGTGGCGAGGCGCTCGCGGGGATCGCGCGGGTTATGCATCAGGGCGTCGAGGGAGCCGTCGTCGGAGACGCCGGTGAGGGCGGCGAAGGGCCAGGCGGGCGTGATGATTTCCTTGGGCTTGAGGGTGACCTTGATCATCGACTCGCGGGCCTTCTTTTCGAAAAAGGCGGCGGGCACGGTGCTGGAGGCGGGGACGGTGACGGGCTTGCGCTCGAGGAAGGCGGCTAGGGAGTAGAGGTCGCGCTGCTTGGTGCTGTGGTAGGGCGAGTCGTGGCAGCGGGCGCACTGGAGCTCCACGCCGAGGAAGGCGGTGGCGATGATGTGGCCCTTGGCGGCGAAGGGGGCGTCGTTGTCGGCGGCGAGGCCGAAGCCGGCGGTGCCGCCCTCGCGCTCGCTGCCGCGCAGCATGATGAGCTCGGTGACGAGGCGATCCATGGGTTTGCGGTCGCGGAGAGCCTCCAGCAGATACCAGCGGAAGGGGCCGGTGTTGTTGAGGCTCGGCTTCAGCATGCTGGGATTCTCGGCGAGGACGTCCTGCCAGTAGCTGATCCAGTGGTCGGCGAAGCGTTCGTCGGCGAGGAGGCGGTCGACGAGGCGGGCGCGTTTGTCGGGCGCGGAGTCGGCGAGGAAGGCGCGGACGTCGCGCTCGGCGGGCGGCAAGCCGACCGTATCGAAGAAGGCACGACGGATGAAGGCGGCGTCGCCGACGACGGGCGCGGGCGTGACGAGCGCGGGGTCGAGGGGCGGGGCGGGCCAGGCGGCGCCGGCGTCGATCCAGGCGGCGAGCGTGGCGATCTTGTCGGCGGGGAGCGGGTCGCCGGCGGGCGGCATGCGCTCGTCCTCGTCGGCGTGTTTGAGGCGGGCGATGAGCTCGCTCTTGGCGGCGGCGCCGGGGACGAGGGCGGGGAGTTTGGATTCGCCGCCGGCGAGGGCGGCGGCGCGAGAGTCGAGCTTGAGGCCGCCCTTTTCCTTTTCGCCGTGGCAGCGGAAACACGCGTCGCGGAGGATGGGGAGGACTTCGGAATGGAAGTGTTTCGCTTCGGCCGCGGGGGTCTGCGCGGCGGCGGCGACGGCGCGGGAAATTTTGTCGGCGATGAAGGCATCGATCGGGTGCGGAGCGGCGGGCGCGGACGACGCGGCGACGGCGGGGACGGGGAGCGGGGATTGTTGCTGCGCCCAGGCGCGGGCCTCGGCGTGGCGTTTTTGCCAGAAAGCGTCCTGCGTGGCGGCGGCGGTGCGGCGGGCGCGGTCGTCGCTGGCGGCGAGGGCGGACTCGATGCGGGCGAGGGCGCCCGCGACGGCGGTGTCGGTGAGCGGCACGGGCTCGGCGGCGGCGCCGACGGGCTGGAGGAGATGGAAGGAGCGGCCGTCGGCGGTCTGGACTGCGACGGTGAGTTCGCCGGGCTCGGGGCGGTAGCGGCGGCCGCCGACCATGGCTTCGAGGACGACTCGGGCGGGCGCGGCGGAGGCGGGGAGCGTGAACTCGCTCACGGTTTCCTGCACGCCGAAGGGCACGGGGCGGAGACCGGGGAGCGGCGGGGTGGCGATGGGGGTGACGGGGTCGTGGCCGCCGGAGTCGCCCTTCTGGGCTTTGGTGGTGGCGACGATTTTGCCGTCGACCCAGAGGCGGGCGAGGCCGCGGGCGCGGAGGACGACGCGGTGGTTGCCGGGCGGGAGGGCGACGTCGGCGGCGACGCGGGCGAGGACGGGGGCCTTCCAACTGGCGCGGATGCCCCACTCTTCGTAGCGAAGCGGGAGGCGCGGGAGGAGAAACTCGGTGCCGGACCAGCGGAGGGTTTCGGGCGGGAGTTTTTCGCCTTCGTTGAGCCAGCGGTCGTGCGTGGCGAGTCCCTCGTGGAATTGGGCGATGACGCGGCCGGCGGGGAGCGGGCCGAGGTCGGGCATGACGGCGGGGGCGGGTTTGGCGGCGACCGCGGGGGCGGGACCGACGCGGCGGAAGCGGGCCTTCAGCTCGGCGTCGGGGAGGATCTCGCGGTGGACGGCGACGGCGTCGAGCGAGCCGCGGAAACTGGCGGAGGCGGCGCCCTTCATGGCGGAGCCGATCCAGACAGCGTCGTCGTCGACGACGGGGGCGGCGGCGGTCGGGCCGCCCATGTCCCAGGTGCCGTTGACGGGTGCGCCGTCGATCCAGCCGCGGATACTGGCGGGATCGCCGAAGCGGTAGGTGACGGCGACGTGGTGCCAGCCGGAGCCGGGAGCGAAGCCGCGGGCGGAGGTCCAGCGGTGCCAATGGGCGTCGCGGGCGGGCGGCGGCACCGTGCCGGCGGGGGCGCGCGGGGTGGCGAAGAGGAAGTTGAGGGACCACTGGCCGCCCATGGCGCGGAGGCGGAGGGCCCAGTTCTGGTTGTCGGCGGCGAAGCCGGCGTTGCCCGTGCGGCCCTTGCCGATGACGTAGACGTTGTCGCCGTCGCGGAGGCCGTCGGGCTGGACCCAAGCTTCGAGGGTGATGGCGTCGCCGACGGTGAAATCGAAAGGGCTGAGCGCGCCGGGATCGGCGAGGGCGAGGTGGGCGCCGGTGCCGTCGAGGCGGAGGGCGGTGTTGTCGCGTTCAAAATCCGGATACGTCGGCGGGCGGGGGCCGGGGACATCGCGGTGGACGCCGCCGACGGCGACGGCGCGCGAGGTGTCTTCCTGGCCGAAGTCCCAGCGGGCGGCGGGGGCGGCGGCGGGGAGAGTGGAGGCGGCCGCGAGGGCGGCGAGGGCGGCGGCGAGCGGGCGGGCGAAGTGCGGACCGGCGGAAACGGAGCGCGGCGCGGCGGGCGCGGAAAGGACGCGGCGGAGGAACGGGGTCATGGGCGGGGGACCTGACGCGCGGGATGGGGGAAGCGCGCGTGGCGGGGGTGACCGAAATCGAAGGGTGCGGCCGGGGCGAGCGGCAAAGCGGAGGCGCACGAAAGTGTTTCGCGCTGCCGGCGCCGCCGCGGGGCGGCGCAGTTGAAAGGTGAAAGTTGAAGGAGGGGCGAGGGGCGAGAGGCGAGGGGAGCGGTAGGTGCAATCCGGGAGGCACGCCGGGGCGCAGCGGCGGGCGGGTGGGCCGGGGGCGCGGGAGTGTTGGCGCCGGCCGCGAATTGGCAGCGGTCGGAGGGAGGGTGCAGCCAAGAGCGCTGCCGATGGGGCGAGCGGGAAGGACCGCGCCCGGAGGGCGCGGTCCACCTCAAGCCGGAGGGCGGCTCAGAAGAGGCCGTTGGCGAGGACGCCGACGGCGGTGATCGGGCCGCTGTCGTCGAGGCCGTCGAGGGCGCGGTTGGCTTTCTTCATCATCGACTGCACGTCTTTGAACATCGTGTCGTCGCTCAGGAGCTTGCCGAGCGTGCCTTCGCCGCGTGCCAGTTTGTCGGATACACTGCGGAGGTTGGCGATGGAGACCTTCATGTCGTCGCCGGCCTTGGCGTCGAAGACGAGGGCGCCGACGGCGCCTTTGCCGGACTTGACCTGGTCGATGATGCCCTGGGCGTTGGCGATGAAGTTCTTCGCCTCGGTGGCGCCGGCTTTGATCTCGGCGATGCCGGCGATGAGGTCGGCGTGGAGTTTGTCGTCGTTGATCAGTTTGCCGAGGGTGCCTTCGCCGCGGTTCACCTTGTCGGTGATCGACTGGAGGTTGGCGGTGGTCTTGGCGATGCTTTCGCGGTTCTCGGTGACGAGGGCGTCGACCTTCTGGATGATGCCGGGGCCGCCCTTGCCGTCGCCGGTGAGGGCGCCGCCGAGGTTGCCGAGGGCGCCTTCGAGTTTTTTGCCGAGTTCGCCGATCTGGGACATGACGGCGTTGAGGTCGGGCGTGGTCTTGGTGCGGATCTCGGCGCCGTCGGCGAGTTCGCCGGCGGCATCGGTGCCGAGGTCGACGCTGATGTAGTTGGTGCCGATGAGGCCGGCCATGACGATGGTGGCGGTGGCGTCGGATTTGACCTTCACGTCGGGGGCGATGCGGAGGAGGGCTTCGGCGCGGCGGCCGGCGAGGCGGGTCTTCTCGACTTCGCCGATCTTCACGCCGGCCATGCGGACTTCGTCGCCGGCCTTGAGCTCCTTGAGGGATTCGAAGCCGGCGACGAGGTGGTAGCCTTGGTCTTTGAAGACCTTGCCGCCGCTGAGGGTTTCGAAGGTGACCCAGATGAGGGCGACGCCGAGGAGGAAGAAGAGGCCGACGCGGGCGGTTTGTTGCGAGTTTTGCATGGCTGCGGGAAAGTTGAGAGTTGAGGGCGAGTGTTGAGAGGCCGGAGCGGAGCGCGTGGCGCCGGGCGCGGGTTCAGGTTTCGAGCTGTTTGAAGCGCGGGTTCTTGAGGTCGATTTTCGGGTGGAGGAAGTCGGCGACGCGCGGGTCGCGCGGCGACTGGAGTTCGGACGGGGGGCCGAGGAAGACGAGTCTGCCGCCCATGAGGATGCCGACGCGGTCGGCGATGCCGAGGGCGAGTTCGCGGTCGTGGGAGACGACGATGCTGGTGACGTGATACTGCTCCTTCAGGGTGGCGATGATCTCGCTGATCGTCGCGGACATGACGGGGTCGAGCTCGCTGGTGGGCTCGTCGTAGAGCATGAGCTGGGGCTCCATCACGAGGGCGCGGGCGATGGCGACGCGCTTTTTCATGCCGCCGGAGAGTTCGGAGGGGAATTTCTGGGCGGCGTTTTCCAGGGAGAGGATCTGGAGGGCGCGCATGACCTTGTCGCGGATGCCGGCCTCGGTGGCGAGGCGGTGCTCGCGCGGGTAGAGCGCGAGGTTGTCGTAGACTGACATCGAGTTGAAGAGGGCGCCGGCCTGGAAGACGAGGGCCATGCGGACCTGTTCGCGGGTGGTCTCGAGGCTGGCGTCCTTGCCGTCGACGGTGACGCGGCCGGAGGTGGGCAGCTCGAGGCCGACAAGGTGTTTGAGGAGGACGCTCTTGCCGGAGCCGCTGGGGCCCATGAGGACGAAGATCTCGCCGGGCGCGACGGTGAAGGAGATGTTTTTCAGCACCTCGAAGGTGCCGAACTGTTTCGAGAGGTCCTCGACGGTGACGCCGACGGCACGGAGGTCGGCGGGCGCGACGGGCGGGGAGGTGGGACAGAAGTCGGCCATGGTCACATGAGGGCTTTCGTGACGAAGTAATCGAGCACGAGGATGAGAATGAGGGAGGTGACGACGGCCTTGGTGACGGAGGCGCCGATCTCGCGCGGGCCGCCGCGGGTGGACAGGCCGATGTTGCAGCAGACGAGAATGATCGCGACGCCGAAGACCTCGGCTTTGATGAGGCCGTTGAGGACGTCTTTGAATTCCATGAAGCGGCGGAGGGCCGCGAAGTAGGCGGGCGGGTCGATCGAGATGAAGCCGGTGTATTTGGAAACGATGGCGCCGCCGAACCAGCCGACGAGGTTGGCGATGATGGTGAGGACGGGCATCATGACGACGACGGCGGCGAGGCGCGGCAGGACGAGCATGCGCGCCGGCGGGATGTTCATGGTCTCGAGGGCATCGATCTCCTGGTAGACCTTCATCGAGGCGAGTTCGGCGGTGATGGCGGAGCCGACGCGGCCGGAGAGGAGAATGGCGACCATGACGGGACCGAGTTCGCGGGCCATGGAGAGGCCGACGAGGGAGCCGATGAACTGTTTGGCGCCGAAGTTCTGCATCGAGTAGCCGGCCTGGAGGGCCAGCACGCTGCCGATGAAGAAGCTGAGGATGGCGACGATCGGGAGCGTGGTGTAGCCGATCAGGTAGCACTGCTCGATGAAGCGGCCGAACTGGCGCGGCAGCGAGGGCAGGTAGCCGAGGCTGCGCACCAGCAGCAGCCACGTGCTGCCGACGCTGTCGAGGATGCGGGTGAATTGGTTCATGAGGACGGCGTGGCGAGCGGGCGCGTGGGCGGGGAGCGGACGGGGGCGGAAACGGGAACGACGGAGGTCGGGGCGGGCGGAGCGGCGGGCGCGGACGCGGACGGGGAGCGGCCGGCGAGGGCCGGGGCCGGCGGCGTGGAGGTCGGAGGGGCGGCCGCGGTCGCCGCAGGGGAGGAGTCGGGGGGAAAATCCCACCAGAACATGCGCCAAGAGCCGGTGGCGGAACGGCGGACGCCAAAGAGGCCGGCGCCGATGGCGATGCGGCGGGCTTCGCCTTCGCGGGTGACGCCGACGAGCGGGCCGAGGTGAAATTCGCTGCGTCGGGCGGCGGCCGATTTCTCCCACGTGACGAAGTCCCAGAGCAGCGAGGTGCGTTCGTCGCCGGGGGCGCGTTGCTGGTGGCGGGCGAGGGAGAACAGCGGGGACCAGACGTGGCGGACCTTTTCGTTGCCGGGGAAGAA
>JBILLY010000187.1:0-7691 GCA_044375835.1 Opitutaceae bacterium | reverse complement strand
AGGCCGCGCCATTTTTCCCCGAAGGCATCGCCTTCGTAGAACACGATGCCGGTGGGCGCGCCGTTGCCGTAGACGTCGCCGGCGGGAATGATGCCGGGGTCGTCCTGGCGCCACTCGGCGGTCTGGGTGACCTGGCCCGGACGACGGTCGGCGCCCCAGGAGCGTTTGCCGTCGCGCGAGTTGAAACCGAGGTTGCCGTATTCCTGGAGGAAGGAGGTGCGGGCGGCGGGCGGATCGTCGTTGTCGTTTTGGAAGACGTCGCCGAAGGACGTGACGGTCTGCTCGTAGCTGTTGCGGAAGTTGAAGCCGATGGGTTCGACGTTGGTGCCGTCGGGGTTCATGCGGAACGCGGTGCCGCCGACGTAGACGTGGCCGTCGTCGCTCTTCTCGCCGGAGTAATCGGGCGGGCGGCGCTCGCCGACGGAAATGCCGCCGCCGCTCTTGGAGGGATCGTAGTGGCTGCCGTTGCGGAAGGTGCGGCCGGATTTGTCGGTGAAGAGGGCGCCGGCGTTGCCGTGGTTGAAGTAGTATTTGCCGTCGGGGCCGAAGGTCACCGAGTGGAGCGAGTGGTCGTGGTTGCGGCCGTCGAAGCCGGTGAGGAGGACCTCGCGCTTGTCGACGGCGGGATCGAACTTCAGGTCGCGGTTGACGTCGGTGTAGACGATGATGTCGGGCGCGCAGGAGACGATGATCTTGTTGTCGATGACGGCGATGCCGAGGGGGGCGAGGAGGTCTTTCTCCTGGACGAAGACGTGGCTCTTGTCGGCCTTGCCGTCGCCGTCGGTGTCCTGGAGGACAACGACGCGGTCGCCGGCGGGATCGCGGTCCTTGTGGCGGCGGTAGTTGTAGGCCTCGGTGACCCAGATGCGGCCGTGGACATCGATGTCCATATTGGACGGGTTGCGGAAGTCGGGCGTGCGCGACCAGAGGGAGACCTCGAAATCATCCGGGACGGCGAACATCGCCGTGGGGATGAAGGGCGAGGACGGGTCGATGAGGGTCTGGGGTGCCTGTTGTTTCTTGGTCGGCGGCGGGGAGCCGGCGGGCGCGGCGGGCTGGGCCGACAGCGCGGACGAGATAATGACGGCGGCGAGCGCGGCCGCGGAGCGCCGGAGGGCGCGCGGGTGGGTAATCATGGGGGAAAGGCGGGAACGAGAGGGAGAGACCGGGCGAGACGCAATGCCGGGGTTGCGGGTGACGCGGAAAGTGGCGGGCGGCGGGGCTGACCGTGGCCGAGACGAGGGCGGAGGCGGCGACGCGGGCGGGGTGTGCCGAGGTTGGGCGAGGCGAGGCGCGGCAGGGCGCGGCGGCGCACGGTGTGGCGTCGAACTGCGCGGGGGGAGGTGTCCGGCCGCGACCGCGCGGGCGCGCCCGGGTGGGGCGCGGGCAACGCACGGAGGGCGCGCCGTGGGCGGCAGGCGCAGGGCGACGCGGGGTCGGGTGGAGGCGGGCCGGAGTCCCGCCCTACCGGGAAAGAGGGACGCGGGTCAGGCGACGAGGGCGGGGTCGAGACCGAGGGTGCCGACGAGGCCTTCGACGTAGCCGGGGGCGTTGGCGGCGGCGAGGGAGGCTTCGACGGCGGCGAGTTTTTCGCGGATGGCGAGGCGGGCGGCGACGTCGCTGTAGTTGGGACGCGCGAGGAATTTGCCGAGATACTCGGCGCGGGCTTCCCAGTGCGCGATGTCGCGGTGCTGCTGCGCGACGAGGCGGGCGCGATACCAGTCGCTCTCGAGCACGGCGGTGCGGTCGAACTGCGCGCGGAAGGCGGGATCGGCGGCGGTGAGGCCCTGCCAGGTGCCGTCGCGCATTACGTGGAGCAAGGCGGCGAGGGGCGGCACGGCCTGCGCGACGGAGCCGTCGGCGAAGTAGGATTCGGCGGCGGTGCGCATGGCGACGACGATGTTGGCCATGCCTTCGGCGAAGACGGCGCGATCCTGGAGTTCGGGGCGGAGCAGCTCCTCGTCGAAGAGGGTGCTGGGATTGCCGAGCACGCGGCCGCAGAAGGTCTGGACGAAACGCGAGGTGATGCGCCAACCGAGGCGGCTGGCGAGCACAGGCTGGCCGTCGTGCGTCCAGTCGGAGCATTTTTCCAGATAGTCGTGCTCGATCAGGAAGCGCGGGGTGCGCTCCTCCGGCGACATGCGGGCCCAGATCTCGGGGACGAGCAGACTGATGTCGTGGTCGACGCGGCAACGCGGTCCGAGCCAGCCGGCGGCGGAGGAGTAGACGGGCAGGTCGGTGAGGGCGTAGGAGACGAAGGCGGCGTTGAGGTCGTGGATCGGCGGGAGGGCGTTGAAGGGGCCCTTGGTGAGCGCGCCCTCGGAGCCGGCGCCGGTGGTGGAGGGCGATTTGCCGGTGAGGCTGGCGATGAAATCCATGAAGGCCTCGGGCAGCTCCTGGTAGTGGATGGGGCCGAAGACGCACATCGGCTTCACGCCGGGCTCGGGGGGATTGAGGCGGCGGCCGGCGAGGACGGCGCCGACGTGGAAGAGGGCGGTGGCGCCGACGGGGACGCGGCGGTAGAGCTGCGCGCCGACTTGGGCGAGGTAGGTGCCGCGCGGGTCCTCGAGATCGGGACGGACCTGGAGGTAGCGCGGGTTTTTCGAGGGTTTGCCGTCGACGAGGCGCGGGTGGGCGGGCGAGGCGAGGTAACGCGAACCGCGGGCGGCGGGATCGCCGGCGAGGAAGCCCTCGAAGAGCTGGCGGATCGGGTCGGTGAAGGCGTCGAAGCCGATCGCGTCGTCGACGATGACGCGGGCGGCGTCGCGGCCGAGCGGCTCGTAGTTGGAGAAGAAATTGCCGGGGCGGGAGAAGTCGCGCTCGGTGCGTTTGTCGTAGCCGCGGTGGATGGCTTCGTCGGGGCGCTGGAAGAGCTGGGCTTCGCAGTTGTGGACGAACTTGAGGGCGCCGACGGCGGTGCCGGGGGCGACGGCGTGGCGGGCGAGGCCGGTGAGGCGGGCGGCGGGGACGACGATGGAGGCGGTGATGTCGTCCTCGGCCTGGATCTTGGTGGCGGGATGGAAATCCTTGCGGAGGCTGAAGGTGCGCCAGCCGCCGTCGGGCGTGAAGCCGACGCGGAGGAAGTGCGTCATGGCTTTTTCGCGGAGGAATTTCAGCTCGTTGCCGGGGCGGCCGTTGATCGTGTCGACGGTGAAGTGGCGGCGCCAGTCGTCGCCCCACTCGGGCTTGTAGACGCGCTTGATGAGGAGGACGAGGTCGAGGATGTAGCGCGGGATGGAGCCGAGCCAGGTGTTGTAGTCGTCGGTGTAGTCGGGGCTGCGGCTGAGGAGTTTGACGACGGAGCCGAGGGAGCGCTCGGGGCTGAGGAGGGGGCGGCCCTTGGGTTTGTTGCGGGCGGGATCGCGGAAGCGTTGGCCGAACTCCTTTTTGAGGATGGCGTCGATGGCGGCGAAGTCGGCGGCGAGATCGCTGACGAAATTGGGCGCGGTGAAGATGGCGTCGGCGATGGATTTGGAGATCTCGGATTTGCCGCCGCCGGAGACGGTGCAGGGCTTGTGGCAGAGGACGCCCTCGGCGGTGGTGCCGCGGAGGCGCCAGCGGCGGCCGTCCTCGGGCTTGACCATCTCGACCTTGTAGCCGGAGGGGAGGAGGTAGGTGTGGCGCGGGACGAGTTTGATGGACTGTCGGGCGCCGTCGGCGGTTGTCCAGGTGATCGTCTGGGCGCGGAGGGCGAAGAAGGCGTCCTGCGGGACGTAGCAAATATCGGGATACCGGCGGTCGCGGGCCCAGCCGCCGGGCTGGCGCTCGACGCGGTCGCCGAGCTGGGCGAGAGCTTCGTCGAAGGTGTGGTCGACGATGGCGAGGTGTTTGCTGAGCTGGAAATCCTCGCCGAGGTCGTAGCTGGGGAAGACGACGGCGCCGCCGGCGTGCTCCTCCTCGCATTGGCCGAGGAGATTGGCGGCGAAGCTGATCTGCGCCTTCACGTCCTTTTTGCAGTAGCCGAAATAGTTGTCGGAAATGAGCGTGAAGATGACGCCGCTCTTGTCGCGGGCGGTGAGCTTGAAGGCGACGCCGTCGTTGTAGAGTTCCTCGGGTTTCTTCCAGCACATGCCGTCGCGGCGCTGGCGGGCGGTGGCGTCGGCCCAGGCGGGGAGGCCGAGTTCGCGTTTGGTGAACTGGTTGAGGTGGGTGGCGAGGACGACGCAGCCGGTGTGGCCGGTCCAGTGGGCGGGATCGAGGGCGGCATCGTTTTCCGGGAGGTGCGGGTCGCCGGCGTTGCCGAAGATGCGCTCGATGAAGTCGAGGTTGGCGACGAGGGCGCCGGGGACGAAGAAGCGCGTCTCCATGGAGCGCGCGGGCGTGTAGCCGGGGACGGCGGGGCAGACGACCGGACGCAGGTGCAGCGTCACGAAGGTCTCGGCGGGCACGGGCGCGCCGGAAGTGAAGGGGACGCGCAGGAGGTCGGCGGGGGGATTGAGCGCGTGGCGCAGGAGGCGGCCGAAGACGGCGGCGGGGACGGCTTTTTTGTCGTCGGGGACGGGCAGGCCGAAGTCGGCGATGTGGAAAATGCCCTGGGTGGTGCGGCGGTCGCTCTTGGGGTTGTGGAGCACGCCCTGGCGGACGCGGTGGGACGAGAGGATGTCGCTCTGGTGTTTGTCGTTTTCGGGCGGGAGGGAGAGGACGCGGGCGAGTTCGGGGCGGTCGAGGACGAGCGTGGTGGCGGGCAGGCGGGGGACGTCGCCGGCGAGTTCGGCGCCGGCCTCGAGGTGTTCGTAGAGGAAGTTCTGCAGGCGCTGGTCGACGGGGGAGAGGTGGCGGGCGAGGGCGCGGTCTTTTTCGCGGCTGAGGGCGAGGAAGTGGTCGACGAGCAGGGCGAGGCGGTCGCCGGTGGCGGTAGCGGGCACGCCCGGCTGGCCGATCTCGCGGAGCTTGAGATTCAGGTAGGCGATGAGCTGGGCGTCGTTTTCGCCGGAGTAAGGCGTGGCGTGGGGCGAGGCGGCGGGGACAGCGGTGAGTGGCATGGCGGCGTGGTCGAGGATCGGTGCGGCGGACGCAGAAATCGGACCAATCGAGGCGGCGCCGGGCGGGCGCGGCAACGGCGATTGCCGGAGACGTGTGGCATATTAGGGCCGGACGCGGCGGCGGCAGGGGGGCGTTTAATCGCGGGCGGTTTCCCTCGGAGCGCAGGCCGCGAAGAGGGTTGGCCAAACGATGCGGAGACCCGCGCCGACAGTGGGCGCTGAGCCGGGCGACTGACGCGGCGAAGGGGAGTGGGCGGAAACGCCCAGCGCCCGGCAGGCAAGCGGGGCGGCGCGGCGGGGCGGAGCGGGGCGCCGGCGGGTGGGCGGGGACGGGATCAGTTCACGCCGGTGCGGAGCAGGCCGACCATCACGCCCTGGATGACGAGCTCCTGGGCGGGAAGTAAATCGGGGTAGCGGGGATTCTCGGCGCGCAGGAAGGGGCGGCCATGCTCGACGAGGTAGCGTTTGAGCGTGGACTCACCGTCGATGAGGGCGGCGACGATATCGCGCGGGCGGGGATCGCGGGCAGCGAGGAAGACGATGTCGCGGTCGAGGATGCTGGCGTCGATCATCGAGTCGCCGCGGACGCGGAGGGCGAAGAGGCGGGCGTTGGCGCGGACGCCGAGGGTGGCGGTGTCGACGGAGATGTAGCTGTCGGGCTCCTGTTCGGCGGCGGTGGGCGAGCCGGCGGGGATGGTGCCGAACAACGGGATCTCGGCGAGGGCGCCGCGGCGCGGGTGCGAAGGCGGGAGCAGGCCGCGGGCGACGCCGTCGAGGCGGCGGAGGGCGCCCTTGGCGGTGAGGGCGTCGACGTGGCGCTTGATGCCGAAGGGGCTGGCGAGGCCGAAGTGGGCCTGGATTTCGCGGAGCGACGGGGAGACGCCGTGCTGGCGGTGGTGGGCGTGGATGAAGTCGAGGACTTGCTGCTGGCGGTCGGTGAGGGGCTCGCTCATGTGTTCACGTGAACAGGGCGCGGCGCGCGGGCGCAAGCGCGGTTTTCCGGTTTTCGGCGGAGCAGCGGGGCGAGGCGCGGAATCGGCGGGAGCGGCGCAAGGCCGGCGGGCTCACGCCGCGGGCTGGTCCGCTTTGAGATGGGCGCGAAGGACGGTGGAGAGGGCGGTGGCGGCCTCGGCTTCGTCGTAGCAGACGGTGGCGGCGCCGGCGTCGGCGAGGGCGTTGCCGCTGGCGAGATAGCGGGCGCGGGCGAGGACGTTGAGGTCGGGATTGAGGGCGAGCGCCTGCCGGACGATGGCGATGTTGACCGAGGCATCGGGCAACGTGACCACGAGGTGCCGCACGCCGGGAATGCCGGCTTCGCGGAGAATGGTCGCGCGCGTGGCATCGCCGAAGAGGGCGAGTTTGCCCTCGGCCTGGAGGGTGAGGACGGTGTCGATGTTGGCATCGATCACGAGCGGTTGGAGACCGAACTCCTCGACGCGGCGGGCGACGGTGCGGCCGACGGGGCCGTAGCCGACGATGACGACGCGTTCGGGCGCGGGGGCGGCGAGGGCGGCCGCGGAGCGGGCGTTGGTGGCGGCGCCGAGGCGCTCGACGCGGCGGTTGACCAGGGCGTGGAGGCGCGGATGGCGTTTGACCCAAGGCTCGAGAGCGAGGGCGCGCCGGAAGAGCCAGGGATTGAGACTGATCGAGACGATGGCGCAGGCGACGAGCGCGTGGTGACCGGCCTCGGGGAGGAGGTCGACCGCACGGGCGGTTTCCGCGACGATGAAGGAGAACTCGCCGATCTGGGAAAGGCCGGCGGCGACGACGAGGGCGGTGCGCAGCGAGTGGCCGGAGAGCAGGACGATGGCGAGGGCGACGAGGGGTTTGACGACGAGCACGACGACGAGCAGGCCGACGAGGAGCCACGGCGCCTGCAGGATGGCGCGGGCATCGAAGAGCATGCCGACGGAGACGAAGAAGAGCACGGCGAACGCGTCGCGCATCGGCAGCGCGTCGGCCGCGGCCTGATGGCTGACTTTCGATTGGCCGACGACCATGCCGGCGAGAAACGCGCCGAGCGCCATCGAGGCACCGAAGGCGAGGTAGCCGACGGTGGCTACGGCCATGGCGACGACGAGGACGGTGAGAGTGAAGAGTTCGCTCGATCTGAGCGCCGCGACGCGCAGCAGCAGCCAAGGGACGAAGCGCGCGCCGACGAGCGCCATCACGGCGCCGAGCGCGGCGAGTTTCGCGACGGCTAGGCCGGCGGTGCTCCAGAGGGGACCGCCGGCGGCTCCGCCCGGAGCAAGCGCCGGCAGCACGACCAGCACGAGGACGGTGAGGATGTCTTCGACGATCAGCCAGCCGACGGCCACGCGGCCCTCGGCGGTTTCGACCAAGGCGTGGTCCATCAGGACGCGCAGCAACACGACGGTGCTCGCGACCGAGACGGCGATGCCGAGCACGGTGCCGCTGCCGACGGTCCAGCCGAGGGCGACCGCGAGGCAGAGCGTGCAGGCGGTCGCGACGGCGCTCTGGCCGAGGGCGCCGGGGATCGCGATGGACTTCACCTTGAGCAGATCGTCGAGGTGGAAGTGCAGGCCGACGCCGAACATCAGGAGAATGACGCCGATCTCGGCGAGTTGCTTGGCGAGAGCGACGTCGCCGACGAAGCCGGGGGTGTTGGGGCCGATGGCAAACCCGGCGACGAGGTAGCCGACGATCGGGGAGAGGCCGACGCGCTTGGCGAGCAGGCCGAACACCAGC
>JBILLY010000186.1:0-7708 GCA_044375835.1 Opitutaceae bacterium | reverse complement strand
CCGAGATCGGCAGCGCGCGCCAGACCATCGACCACGGCGAGATCGGCCTGCTCAATCCCAACGCCCGCACGCAGACCGCGATCAATCCCGACAGCGACCTGATCCCCGTCGCCCGCGCCAACGGCGTGCTCACCGCCCTCGTCGTGCCCACCGAGCGCGCGCCCGGCGCCACGCGCCCCGCGCTGATCGCCGGCCTCTCCACGCTCATCCGCCTCGACGGCTGGACTTGGGAGGACCTCACGCTCCGCGCGCCGGTGGCGCTGCACATCTATTGGCCGGCGATGCGGCTCAACCGCGACGCCAAGTCCGCCAAGTCCGCGTCCGCGCAACAGAAGTCGATCGACGAGACGGTCCGCCTGCTCGATGAGGCGTTCGCGCAGGCCCGCGCCTACGCCAAGGCGAAGACCGGCCCCGCCGGCGCCGCCGACACCGACCTGCGCTGGGAAGCGATGCAGCCGGTCGTGCGCGGCGAGCGCCGCGTCTTCATCCATGCCGACGAGGTGAAACAGATCCGCGCCGCGCTCGCGTTTGCCCGGCGCCACGAGCTGAAAATCGTCCTCGTCGGTGGCGTCGACGCCTGGCGCGTCGCGGACGAACTCAAGGCCGCCGGCGTGCCCGTGATCATCGGCAGCACGCAGCGCCTGCCGCTGCGGCGCGACGACGACTTCGAAGCGCCCTACGCCAACCCCGCGCGCCTGCACGCCGCGGGCGTGACGTTCTGCATCGCCAACGGCCTCGAGGGCGCGACCGACATCGGCAACGAGCGCAACTTGCCCTACCTCGCCGGCCGCGCCGCCGCCCACGGGCTGCCGCGCGAGGTCGCGCTCCGCTCCGTCACGCTCTCCGCCGCCGAGATCCTCGGCGTCGGCGGGGAACTCGGCTCGCTCGAGCCCGGCAAACGCGCGACGCTCATGGTCACCGACGGCGACCCGCTGGAAGTCGTCACGCAGGTAACGATGGCTTACATCGACGGCGCGCGCATTGACCTCCGCAGCCGGCACACTCAGCTCTACGAGAAATACGACGAGCGCCTCCGCCGGATGAAACCGTAGGCTGCGCCGGCGTCCCCTTAGCGTTTCCGTTACCCCGCATGAGTCTGACCCCGATCGACTGGATCATCATATTGATATACCTGGGCGGCTGCATGGCCGCGGGCCTGTGGATGCGGCGCTACGTGCGCGGCGTGCAGGATTTCGCGGTGGCCGGCCGCGAGATGGACGTGAACCTCGGCATCGCGTCGCTCGCGGCGACCGAGCTCGGGCTCGTCACGATCATGTATACGGCCCAGCTCGGCTACGAGAAGGGCTTCGCCGGCTCGATGATCGGCGTGATCATCTGCGCCTCGGTCTGGCTCGTCGGGCGCACCGGGTTCGTGATCGCGCCGCTGCGCACCGCCGGCGTGATGACGATCCCGGAGCTGTTCGAGAAACGTTTCAGCCCGCGCGTGCGCTGGCTCGCCGGCCTCTTCGTCGTGCTCGGCGGCTTGCTCAACATGGGCATCTTCCTCCGGCTCGGCGGCGAGTTTCTCGTCTACGCCACCGGCCTGCCGCCCGGCTGGCTCGAGTGGGTGATGACCGCGCTGCTCGGCCTCGTGCTCGTCTACACTGCGCTCGGCGGCATGTTGTCCGTGCTCGTCACGGACTTCATCCAGTTCCTCGTGATGGGCGTCGGCATCGTCGTGACCTCGGTGCTGGTGATCAATCACGTCGGCTGGGACAACCTGATCGCGGGCCTGCAAACCGCGTGGGCCGCCGGCGGCGGTGCGGCTGCGGCGACGGCGCCCGCGGCGGGCGAAGCGGCCAAGGCCGGCACGCTCGCGGCGCACCCGTTCAATCCCTTCCACGCATCGAGTTTCGGCTGGGGCTATCTGCTCTGGCAGTTCGCGTTCCAGATCGCGGTGGCGACCACGTGGCAGACGCAGATCAGCCGCGTGTTGGCGGCCAAGGACGCCGACACCGCGAAGCGCATGTATCGGCGCACGGCGTTTTATTTCGTCGGCCGTTTTCTCCTGCCCGGCCTCTGGGGCGCGGCGGCGTTCGTGTGGTTTGCGCAGCACGGCGGCTTGCCCAAGGACCTCACGACGCTCACGGCCATGCCGCACTACCTCGCGATCGTGCTGCCCGCCGGTGTGATCGGCCTCGTCGTCGCCGGCATGCTCGCGGCCGAGATGTCGACCGACAGCGGCTACATGCTCACCTGGGCCACCGTGATCTACAACGACCTCGTGAACCCCTGCCTGAAGCGCCCGCTCTCGCCGAAGGGGCAACTGCTCCTCACGCGCCTGCTCGTGCTCGGGATCGCGGTGTTTCTGCTCTTCTACGGCCTCTGGTATGAACTGCCCGGCAACGCCTGGGACTACCTCGCCGTGACGGGCAACATCTACCTCGCGAGCGTCTTCACGCTGCTCGTCGCCGGCCTCTACTGGCCGCGCGCCAACGCCACCGGCGCCGTCGCCGCGCTCGTGCTCGGCGCCATCGGCCCGCTCGTGTTCCTCTTCCTCGGCAAGGCTTACAAGATCGCGCCCGAAGTCGCCGGCGCGTCCTCCTTCGGCCTCGCCGCGCTCGGCATGATCGCCGGTTCTCTCCTCACCGCCGCGCCCGCCGCACCCTCGGCATCCGCCTCCGCCCGCACATGAAAGATCCCTTCCTCCTCTTCTGGGCCGTCCTGATTTTCGCGTCCATCGCGTGGTATGCGTTTCTCGTGTTCTACGTCGGCTGGAAGGCCGGCGGCGAAATCAAAACCATGATCGCCGCGCTCTCGGGCGCCGAGCCGGTCAAGCCGGACGATCCGCCCCGCCGAGCGCCTTGACCGCGGCGAGCAGCGCCTCGGATTCCAGCGGTTTGGCCAACACCCGGCAGCGACCGCCGATCGCCGCGAGGTCCGCGGGTTCGATCACGCCGTGGCCGGTCATCAGCAGCACCGGCAAACCGGGGCGCAGTTGCACGGCTCGGCGCGCAAGCTCCACGCCGGACATGCCCGGCATCGTCACGTCGCTCACGAGCAGATCGCAGCGGCTGGCGGGCGCGCCCAAGCGGGCCAGCGCGGCCGCGCCGCCGTCGAGCACCGTCACCCGATGGCCGGCCCGGTGCAGGAAAATTTCCACCACGGTGGCGACGGCTTGATCGTCGTCGACCAGCAGCACGTCGAGGGGGCGATTGCTCGTGACCGGTGGCGGCGGCGCCGCCGGGGCCACCGCCGCCGGCGCGGGCTGGTCGGGTTCACATTGGTTGGCTCCGCCGGGTATCGCCGGCAGATAGATCCGCATCGTGCAACCCGCCCCGGGGGCGGTCTCGACCGCGATCACACCGCCGTGCACTTCCGCGATCCCATGCGACACGGCGAGGCCGAGGCCCGTGCCGCGGCCCGTGGGCTTGGTGGTGAAAAACGGTTCGAAGATCCGGGCCCGCACCTCCGCGGTCATGCCCGGACCGTTGTCGGCCACGGTCAGGCAGACGTGCGGGCCGGCCCGTTTCAGTTTCACGCCCGGCGGCGTTTCGCCCGCCGCGAGGCTGCGCAGCCCGAGCCGCACGAGCCCGCCCGTCGGCTCCAGCGCCTGCAGCGCGTTGTTGCCGACGTTCATCAGCAGGTGGTGCAACTGCGATGGGTCGGCGCACAGGCGGCACCGTTCGTCCCCGATTTCCACGGCCACCTCGACCCCGGGAGGGGCGACGGTCCGCAGCATCGTCGCGACTTCGCGCAAGACGGCGGCGGGCTCGAGGTGGCTCCGGGCCGGCGGTGCGTTGCGGCTGAACGAGAGCAACTCCTGGATCAGCGCGCGGGCTTGCCGGCTCGCCCCGATGATCTGCTGGATCTGTTGCAGAATCTCCGGCGACGCGGCCAGCGATGAACTCCGGAGCAGGTCCGCGTAGCCCATGATCGGCACGAGCAGGTTGTTGAAACCGTGCGCGATGCCGCTCGCGAGCGTGCCGACCGCCTCGAGTTTGTGGGCCTTGCGCAGTTGTTCCTCGAGCCGCTGGCGGGCGAGTTCGGCGCGGTGGACTGCGATGGCAACCGCGGCCGTGTTGGTGGCCTGCCCCACGATCTGCTGTTCCCGCGGCGGGGGCACCGACTTGGTCGAGTGGTAGATGGCAAACGTGCCGAGCAACTCGCCGCCCGCCCCGAGGATCGGCGTCGACCAGCAGGCCCGCAGCCCGCAGCGCGCCGCCGCCGCCGCGAACGGCACCCAAAACGGATCGGCCGCGATGTCCTCCGTCACCACGGTCTCGCGCAGCGCCGCGGCGCGGCCGCAGGTGCCGACCTCGGGTCCGATCGGGATACCGTCGGCGACCCGGATAAACTCCTCGGGCATTTTCAACGAGGCGCCGACGCGGAGCCGGCCGGGGTCGTCGTCGTCGAGCCGCATGATCGAGACGATGATGCCCTCGGCTTCCCGTTCCACGCCCGCCACGATCGTCGCGAGTGTTTCCGCGAGCGGCCGGCCGAGCACGACTTGGCCGAGCGCGGCGTTTTCCATCTCGAGCATGCGTTCGCTGCGTTTGCGCTGGTCGACCTCCGATTCCAGCTGCGCGACCGCCGTCTCGAGCTGCGCGGTCCGGTCCGCGACGCGCTGCTCCAGCGTCTGGAGCGTGCGCTTCAGCCCCTCGCGCGATTCGCTGATCGCGGCCGCGAGTTGTTCCTTGTCGCGCAAACTCGCGCGCAGCGCCTCGGCGGCCTCGGTCCGGCCGCGCTCCGTTTCCGCCAGCTCCCGTTGCAGATCCTCGATCTTCCGGATGGGTTCCTCGGCCGGTCTCGCCGTGTCCGGTCCGGCCGGCGGGGCGGCTCCGCGCCGGACGTGTGCGGCGATCCAGCCCACCCCGCGGGTGATCCGGCCGGCGACTGTCCGGGCCATCACGGCCACGCCCGCGAGCGCCGCCGCGAGCGCGAAGCCCAGCCAGCCGAGGTGGCTCCAGAGATGGCTGCGGGCCTCGCCCGGGTCGCGGAGGATCGCCACTCACCAGGCGGCTCCGGTGCCGGCCGGGGTCACGCGCTCCCAGCGGCACTCGGTTGCGCGTTCCGGCTGGTCGCCCTTGGCGGGCAGCCGCAGCTGCTCAAGCCCGCTGTTGCCCGCCGCGGGGGCGGGCGGGACGAGGCCCGCGGCGCGCTCCCGCGGCGGGAAACGCCCGGGATCGTCGGAGAACACCACCGCACCGGTTGCATCCAGAATCACGATACTCAGCCCGCCCGAGTCCGGGCCCGCGCGGCCGGCGACGGCAAAATCGTCCGGAGCGAGCGTCCCGGCGAGCACCCCGTCGAAGGCGCCGCCCGCGTCGCGCAGGGGCACGGAGACGGACAGCGCCGGCGCGCGGCCCGGAGCGGCGGCCGGCGGGGCGAGCGCGAGATGCGGCGCGCCCGAGTCCCGCGCGCGCCGGAACTCCTCGCTGTCGCGCATCGACCGGCCGGCCGCGTCGTGCGGCAGGCTCGCCAGCACCGCGCTGTCCCGGTCGGCCACCGTCAGGGTGAGCCAGCCGGGCCGGGTTTCGCGCAGGCGGCGGAGCATGCCCTGCGACCGCTCGCCGCGGTCGGCGGTCAGTTGCCCCGCCAGCGTCAGCTCGCGGAGGATGCCGTCGAGCTGCGTGCCGAGCTGCTGCGCCGTCGCCGCGGCGGTGGCTTCGAGCTGCTCGACGTGCGCCCGCTCATGATGCCGTTGGAAATAGATTCCTTCCGCGAGGCCGACGAGCACCAGCGCGGCCGCGGTGACTCCGGCAAACGCGCGGAATACCACCGTGCGCAGGTCGTTGCGACGACCGGTTCCGGGGCGGGGGCCGGAGTGCTGCATGCCTCCGATCCATACCGCAAGGCCGCTCGTTGGACAGGCAAAACTCGCTGCGCCGTGCGTGGTTGGGAAATCAGCGCGCCGCGCAGACCAGGGCCAGCGCGACCGCCCCCGGCATCGCTTGCACCCAGAGTATTTTCCGCGCCGCCGTGGCCGCGCCGAAAATCCCCGCCACGATCACGCAGCCCAGGAAGAATACCTTCACCGGATACCCGTCCGCGCCGGCGACGAGGCCCCACGCGAGGCCGGCCGCGAGAAATCCGTTGTAGAGCCCTTGGTTCGCCGCGAGCACCTTGGTCGTTGCCGCCTTCTCCGCCGTCATGCCGAAGGTCTTCCGCCCGCGCGGCGTGGTCCAAAGAAACATCTCCAGCACCAGAATCCAGACGTGCAACAACGCCACGAGGGCAACGGCGACATTCGCGGCAAGGGGCATGGGTCCACCGTGTCGACGCCGGCGCGCCGCGACAAGGCCGATCCCATGGGCCGCGCGCGGCACTGCGGCCCGCCCGCGGCCGCCGGGGCGCCTCGCGCCGCCGGGTCGCGATCCTTGACCGGTTCGGCCCGCGCGCCACCGTCGGGCGTTCCGGTTCCGCCGGTTTCCTCTGTGGCCACTCCCGCCGTCTTACCTTCCGCCACGCTCACGGGCGTCCTCGAGCGCATCATTTTTCTCAACGAGGAAAACCACTACACCATCGCGGAATTCCGGCCCGATCTGCCGCCGGCCGAGCGCGCCGACCCCAAGGCCCGCGCCGAACTCGTCACCATCGTCGGGCTCCTGCCCGGCGTGGAGTGCGGCGAGACGCTCCACCTCGCCGGCGAATGGACGAAGCACGCGCAGCACGGCTCGCAATTCAAGATCGCCAAGTTCCGCAGCGAGCTGCCCGCCAGCGTGTATGGCATCCGCAAATACCTCGGCAGCGGCCTCGTCCCCGGCATCGGCAAAGTCTACGCCCTGAAGATCGTCGACGCCTTCGGCACCGACACTTTCCGCGTCCTCACCGAGGAATCCGCCCGCCTCCGCGATGTCCCCGGCATCGGCCAGAAACGCGCGACCGCCATCAAGCAGGCCTGGGACTCGAAGCGCACCGAGCGCGAGCTCTACATTTTCCTCCAGACTTACGGCGTCACGCCGTCGCAGTGCCTGAAACTCGTGAAGCAGTTCGGCACCGACGCGAAACGCGTTCTCACCACCGAGCCCTACCGCGCCGCCCGCGAGGTCGACGGCATCGGCTTCAAGACCGCCGACCGTATCGCCATCAACCTCGGGTTCGCCAACGACGCCCCGCCGCGCCTCGACGCCGGTCTCGTCTACGCCCTCGAGACGCTGCAGGAGGACGGCCACACCGCGTTCCGCGAGGCGGAGCTGCGCGACTACACCGCCGCGCTGCTCGAAACGGAATCGCAGCGCGTCGAGGCCCGCATCGCCGCTCTCGTCGGAAACAAGACCCTCGTCTGCCACTGGCCCGCCGGCCCTTCTGCGCCGGCGGAATCGAAAGTTGAAAGTCCGAAGTTGAAAGGCGCTCGATCGACCTCTCCCGCCGGCTCCGGCCTTCAACCATCAACGTTCAACCCTCAACTCGCGGCGCCGGGCGCCCCGCTCCCCGGCTCCGGCTTCATCCAGCTCCCGCACAACGAGCGTGCCGAGCAGAAGATCGCCGCCACCGTCGCCCGCCTCACCCGCGTGCCGAGCGGGCTCCCGCCGATCAAAATCGACGCCGCCGTCGTCTGGGCCGAACAGAAGGCCGGCTTCGAGTTTCACGAGTTGCAGCGCGCCGCCCTCCGCGCCGCGCTTGCGAGCAAGCTCTCGATTCTCACGGGCGGCCCCGGCACCGGCAAAACCACCATCCTTCGCGCGCTCGTCGATATCCTCAAAGCCAAGAAGGTCCGCGTCCACCTCGCCGCTCCCACCGGCCGCGCCGCGCAGCGCCTCTCGGA
>JBILLY010000185.1:0-7714 GCA_044375835.1 Opitutaceae bacterium | reverse complement strand
CGCGCGGCGGATCGCGGAAGTGCGGACGGGGGCCGGAGGCCGGGAAGGGCGGGCCGCGGCGTCGCGGAACGGCGGGTTTACTCGAACTGCTTGCGGAACTCGGCGAATTGCCGGCGGAGCTCCGTGAGTTCGGAGCGGAGCGCGGCGACATCCTGTTCGAGGCGGGCGGCGCGCTCGTTTTCGGCGCGCACGATCAACGTGGCGGGCTCGGGGGGCGGGATGTGGGTGGGCGCGGGCAGCTCGACGGGTCCCGAGAGCAGGTGGGAGTAGCGCGATTCCTTGGTGCCCGGTTGGCGCGGCAGTTTCAGCGCGAGCGGTTGCGGGGTGCGGGCGGCGAGAGCGGCGAGGGATTCCTCCACCTCGGGCAGGGTGTCGAAGACGAAGAGCCGCTCGGTCCGCGTGCGGAGTTCGCCGACGGTTTGCGGGCCGCGCAGCATGAGCACGCAGAGCAACGCGGTCTCGGCGGGGGTGAGCAGGAGGACGTCGCCGAGGTTGTGTTTGTATTTGGCGACGCGGCTTTCGGCGCCGGAGAAGAGGGTGGCGAGGCGTTTCTCGCGCAGGCCGTCGAGGGCGCGGACGACGGTCGTCTCGTCGTAGCTCACGACCGGGTCGCGGTTGGTGAGCTGGTTGCAGGCGTTGACGAGGGCGTTGAGGGTGAGCGGGTAGTAGTCGGGCGTGGTGACCTGTTTCTCGACGAGGGCGCCGAGCACGCGGACTTCGACGGCGGTGAGGAGGGTGAGCGGGTCGTCCATGGCGGGAGCAAACTGGGAGCGATCGAAGCGGAGCAGCGCGGATGACACGGGCGGAGCCTGGGGGCGCGGCGGGCGGCGCACAAGGGCGCGCCGGGGAGTTGAGTGGAAGTGCTCAGCCGTGGACGTTCAGTCGGGAGCTGCGGGCTGAGAGCTGAGAGTTGAGAGCCGCAGATTCGGTGCGAGGGAGAGCGCTTGGTGGGGTTGGGAGCGCGTTCAACGGTTGGTTCCGCGCGACAGGCCTGAAGCCGGAGTGCACTCGCATCGTCACGGCGCGGCGGGGCGCGGCGTGGCGGAGGGTCACTTCTTGGCCCACGCGTCCTTGAGCGTGATGGTGCGGTTGAAGACGAGGCGGGACGGGGTGCCGTCGGCGGCGGGGCGGGCGTCCTTGGCGTCGAGGGTGAAGTAGCCGAGGCGCTCGAACTGGAAACTCTCGCCGACTTTGGCGGACGCGAGGGCGGGTTCGAGTTTGGCGGTGACGGTCTCGAGGGAGTGCGGGTTGACGTGCTTCTTGAAGTCGTCGGTCGCGGCGGGCTCGGCGACGGTGAAGAGGCGTTCGTAGAGGCGGACCTCGGCGTCGACGCATTGCGTGGCGCTGACCCAATGGATGGTGCCCTTGACCTTCTTGTCGGCGTTGGGCTGGCCGGAGCGGGTGTCGAGCTGGGCGGTGCAGCGGAGTTCGACGAGGGCGCCGGCAGCGTCTTTGACGATCTCGTCGAGTTTGACGATGCAGGCGTATTTGAGGCGGACTTCGCCGCCGGGTTTGAGGCGGAAATACTTCGGCGGCGGGACCTCGGCGAAGTCGTCGCTCTCGATGTAGACTTCGCGGGTGAGGGCGACGGGGCGGGTGGTGGGGTTCTCGTCCTGCGGGTTGTTGGTCGCGGCGCAGGCGACGGTCTCGTCGGGCGCGAGGTTGGTGAGGACGACCTTGATCGGCCGGAGGACGGCGAGGCGGCGGGCGGAGGCGGTGTTGAGTTCCTCGCGGATGGCGTGCTCGAAGACGGCGATGTCGGTCACGCTCTCGTATTTCGTGACGCCGACGGTGGCGGCGAGGCGGCGGATGGCGCTGGCGGGGATGCCGCGGCGGCGGGCGCCGGAGAGGGTGGGCAGGCGCGGGTCGTCCCAGCCGGATACGAAGCCCTCCTCGACGAGTTGGAGAAGGCGGCGCTTGCTGAAGACCATCCAGCTGATGTTGAGCTTGGCGAACTCGTATTGGTGGGGGAGCGCGCGCGGCAGATCGAGGGAGCCGAGAATCCAGTCGTAGAGCGGGCGGTGCACCTCGAACTCGAGGGTGCAGACGCTGTGGGTGATGCCCTCGAGGTAGTCGCTGAGGCAGTGGGCGAAATCGTAGAGCGGATAGATGCACCACTTGTCGCCGGCGTGGTGGTGGGGCGTGTGGCGGATGCGGTAGAGGAGCGGGTCGCGCAGCCAGATGTTGGGCGAGGCCATGTCGATCTTGGCGCGGAGGCTGCGGGCGCCGTTGGGGAATTCGCCGGCGCGCATGCGGGCGAAGAGATCGAGATTCTCGGCGACGGAGCGGTCGCGGAAGGGGGAGTTGCGGCCGGGTTTGTCGGGCGCGCCGCGGTAAGCTTCGGTCTCCTCCGCGCTGAGATCGCAGACGTAGGCGCGGCCGCGGCGGATCAGTTCCACGGCGTAGTGGTAGATCTGCTCGAAGTAGTCGCTGGCGAAAAACGGTTCGGTCGGGCCGGCGGAGGGATCGGCGGCGGCGAGGTAGAAATCGGGCCGGTCGGCGGAGTCGACCGCGGCGGGCGTGGCGCCCTTGGCCTTGAGGCCGAGGCAATGGTCGGCCCAGCCGGCGATGAGCCAGCGGACGTCCTGGGTGATGGACTCGACGTATTCGACGTCCTCTTTGACGGGGTTGGTGTCGTCGAAGCGCAGGTTGCAGCGGCCGTGGTTTTCGCGGGCGAGGCCGAAGTTGAGGCAGATGGACTTGGCGTGGCC
Organism: Opitutaceae bacterium; assembly: GCA_044375835.1. Taxonomy (GTDB): domain Bacteria; phylum Verrucomicrobiota; class Verrucomicrobiia; order Opitutales; family Opitutaceae; genus ER46. The sequence continues at coordinate 5,003 of JBILLY010000185.1, read as the reverse complement.
GATGTGGAGGTAGCCGTTGGGCTCGGGCGGGAAGCGGGTGACGATCCCGGGGTAGCGCTGTTCGGCGACGTGTTGCGCGACGATATCGCGGATGAAATCGGTCGGGGCGGGCGCGGGTGTGCCGTCGGCGCGGCTCTCGTGGGTCTCGGCGGACATAGGAGCGGAGACGTTGGAAAGCGGTTTGGCGCGACGCAACGACGCAGTTGGCGGGCGGGGCCGGCGCGGATCGGACGGGCGGGGGAGCGGGAGTCGGGGCGGTGCGGAAGGAGAGACCGCGGCGCAGGCGCGGGTCGGCAAGGGGCGCAGCGGAGAACGGGACGAGGGCTTGACGTGCCGGGGGCGGGCGACCTTCATGCCCGGGCTGGATCACGCGGGCGTAGCACAATGGATAGTGTAGCGGTCTCCGAAGCCGTCGATCCGGGTTCGACTCCCGGCGCTCGCACCAGCCAAACCTCACCGCTTGGACGGCTGCCCGTCGCGTCGTGATTGGCTGATTTCAGGCGCGAGCAGCGGGCAAACGACAAAGGCCCGACGGTTTCCGACCGCCGGATGCGGTCTCTGCCGCCGGTTGAAGCGGCACCGGCGCCGGTGAGGCTGCGGCCGAGCGCGAGCCCGGGGGCCGGTCGCGGGCGTTACGCGGATTTCTTCGCCGCCTCGGCCTTGGACTCACGCCACGCGCGCCACATTTCCCAGACGATGGGAAGAACCGAGAGAATGATGATCGCGAGGATCACGAGCTTGAAGTTTTTCTGGACGAAGGGCTGGTTGCCGAACCAATAGCCGGCGTAGATGAAGAAGTAGATCCAGATGAAGCCGCCGATGATATTGTAGGCGATGAAGCGGCTGTAGTTCATCTTGCCGACACCGGCGACGAAGGGCACGAAGGTGCGGACGATCGGCACGAAGCGGGCGAGGATGATGGCGCGGCCGCCGTATTTTTCGAAAAAGGCGTGGGCGCGCTCGAGGTGTTTCTTGCGGAGAAAAATGGAGTCCTCGCGCTTGAACACGGCGGGGCCGATTTTGGCGCCGATCCAGTAGTTCAGGGTGTCGCCGATCACGGCGGCGACAAAGAGCAGGCCGGCCATGAGGTGGACGTTGAGGCCGGTCTCGGGTTTGGCGCAGAAGGCGCCGGTGGCGAAGAGCAGGGAGTCGCCGGGCAGGAACGGGGTGACAACGAGGCCGGTTTCGGCGAAGATGATCAGGAACAGCACCGCATAGGTCCACAGGCCGTAGCTGGCGATGATCTCGGCGAGGTGGCGGTCGATGTGGAGGATGAAGTCGATGAGCTTCTTGACGAGGTCGATCATGGGTCGGGCGGGTGGCGGGCTTCGGGGCGGAACACAAAAAAGGCAGGCAGCGGATAACTGCCTGCCGGAAAGGGGCGAGAGGGGCCGATCAAACGTCGGGCTTGGTCTTGCGCAGGCCCTGCACGCGGTCACCCGGCTTCCACTGGTTGCGCTTGCGGAGCAGCTCCACGCGCTCGAAGCGCTTCAGGACGTTGCGTTTGACGACGAGGCCGGAGGAGCCTTGGAGACTTTTGTGCTGTGACATGACGGGTGAAAACGGAGGTTCGCGACTTGTTAAAGGGGCAGAGGGCTAGAGTTCGCGTTTGCCCATGACAAGTATTTTTCTCCCACGTGCGCGGCGGCGACGACGATCCACTCGGGGGTGGCGTAGGGGTGGGTGGCGAAGAGGCGCGCCTCGAGTCGGGCGCGGCGATCGGGCAGGAACTTGAGGGTGAGGCGGAACTCCTCGGCGCGTTCGGCGCGGCCCTCCCAGCGGTAATGGGACAGGATGGGGCCTTCGATCTGGACGCAGGCGGCGAGGCCGCGGGCGACGAGATCGGCGGCGAGGCGGTCGGCGTCGGTGCGGTTGGCGACTGTCGTCCAAGCGATGAACATGCCGGAGGGTGGCGGGGCGAGCCGGGGGGCGGGCAAGCCGGAATTCGCGGTTGACGGAGCGCGCGGCACCCGTTGCCTTCGACGGTTCTCCAACCGGAAAACCTTTCTGCCATGCGCGACGATTACATTCGGGAAGCACTCAAATCGATCCAGGATCCGAACATCCTGATCAACGTGGTTTCGCGCCGCGTGAAGCAGCTCAAGCGCGGCAATCGCCCGCTGGTGGAGTCGCTCGAGAAGCTTTCGCCGGAAGACACGGCGCTGCGCGAGATCATCGAAGGCAAGATCAGCCACGAGTTGGCGCAGAACTGAGCCTACCCCCCGGCGCGGACTTGCGGCGGCCCCGTTCTGCGGTTGCAGACGCGAGGCCGCCTTTTTTGTCTTCCGCGCAATCCGGGTGCAGAGTCCCGATATCCATGGCCGCCGCGAAAAAAGACAAAGTCCGCTTCACCGAGATCCGAAACTCGAAGGCGCTGCGCGACTACACGGTCGACGAGCGGTTCGAGGCGGGGATCCAGCTGCGCGGCACCGAGGTGAAGTCGATCCGGGCGGGCAAAGCGCAGATCAACGACGCGTTTGCCCGGATCGAGAAGGGAGAGGTGTGGCTCTACAACGCGCACATCGAGCAATACGCGTTCGGCAACATCAACAACCACGACGCGAAACGGATCCGGAAGCTGCTGCTGCACCGACGCGGCATCGACAAGATCCGCGTGGCGCTGGAGACGGGCGGGGGGCGGGCGCTCGTGCCGCTGCGGATGTATTTCAAGGAGGCGCTGGTGAAGGTCGAGGTGGCGCTCTGCACGGGCAAGAAGCTCCACGACCGGCGCGACGACCTGAAGAAGCGCGTGCAGTTGCGCGAGGTCGACCAGGCGATGAAGGCGCGGCGGACGTAAGTGCGGCGGCGGGACCGCTCAACGGTCGACGGGGGCGCCGCGGAGGGGCGGGAGGGACGAGGTGGCCGGCCAGACGCGGAGGATCTCGTCCGCGAGTCTGCGCCAGCCGAAGGGTTTCGGGAGGAAGCCTTTGAGCGGTGCGAGTGCGTCCAGGGTGGCGCGCTCGTGCTCGAGGTTGTTGCCGGTGATCATGACGAACACCGAAGCCGGGACGAGCGGGGCGGCTTGGCGGATGAAATCGATGCCGTTCAGCTGGGGCATGAAGTAGTCGGTGACGATCACGCCGGGACTGAGCGCAGGAAGCGCGTCGAGGGCGGCGAGCGGGCGCGTGAAGCCGTGGACGGGGCAATCGAGGTGATCCGCGAGGAGCTGGGTCATCAGGTCCATGTAGGACTTCTCGTCATCGACCAAGACGATCGACTGGCGCGGCGGGGTATTCACTGGGGCGGGTGACGTCCCACGTTGGGAAAAGTATCGGCGGAAAGCAATGCGCGAGCGGGTGCTTGCGTGATGGGGAGCTCCGGGGAAGCTGGGCGCATGCTGCACGTGGTTTTGTTTCAACCCGAGATCGCGCCCAATACGGGCAACATCGGCCGCATGTGCGCCCTGACGGGTTCGCGCCTGCATCTGATCCATCCGCTCGGCTATGTGATCAACGACCGCAACCTGCGGCGCGCGGGCATGGATTACTGGAAGTCGCTCGACGTGCACGAGCACGCGGATTGGGCGGCGTTTCGGGCGAGCGCGGTGGCGCCGCGGCGGCTGTGGCTCTTCACGACGAAGGCGGAGCAGACGTTCTGGGACGTGCGATTCGCGGACGGCGACGGATTGGTTTTCGGAAACGAGAGTTCGGGCGCGCCGGACTGGCTGCACACGGAACTCGATGCGACGCGGGTGACGATCCCGCATGCGAATCCGAATCTGCGGTCGCTCAATCTCAGCACGGCGGCCGGGGTGGCGACCTACGAGGCGCTGCGGCAGGTGGGTATGCCGCGCAGCTGAGGTCAGATTTCCCCGAGCCGCACGCAGGCGGCTTCGCGGCCGGCCGCGGCGGGGGCGAGGGCGGGCACGGCGGCGCGGCACTTCGCGACGGCGGAGGGGCAGCGCGGATGGAACGCGCAGCCGGCGGGCGGGTTGATCGGCGAGGGCGGGTCGCCGGCGAGCACGATGCGCTGGCGGGTGCGCTCCACGGCGGGATCGGGCACCGGGATGGCGCTGACGAGGGCGCGGGTGTAGGGGTGGGCGGGGCGCTCGATCACGTCGGCCGCGGGGCCGAGCTCGACGATTTTGCCCAGATACATCACGGCGACGCGGTCGGAGATGTGTTTCACGACGCTGAGATCGTGCGCGATGAAGATGAGGGAGAGGTTCATCTTCCGCACGAGCTGCGCGAGGAGGTTGAGGATCTGGGCCTGGATGGAGACGTCGAGGGCGGAGACGGGTTCGTCGGCGACGATGACCTTGGGCTCGAGGGCGAGGGCGCGGGCGATGGCGATGCGCTGGCGCTGGCCGCCGGAGAATTCATGCGGGTATTTCTGCATGAACCGCGGGGCGAGGCCGACGAGCTGCATGAGCTCGGCGACGCGGGCGGGGATGCGGTCGGCGGGGCAGACGCCGTGGACGCGCAGAGGCTCGGCGAGCGTATCGAACACGGTCATACGCGGGTTGAGCGACGCGTAGGGGTCCTGGAACACCATCTGCAGGTCGCGGCGGACGTCGCGCACGTCGGCGGTGTTGCCGGCGGTGAGGTTTTTGCCCTCGAGCCAGACGGTGCCGGCGGTGGTCGGCACGAGCTGCATGATGGTGCGGGCGAGCGTGGACTTGCCGCAGCCGGACTCGCCGACGAGACCGAGGACTTCGCCGCGTTGCAGGGAGAGGGAGACCCCGTCGACGGCCTTGACGGTGCCGGCGGAGCGGCGGAAGAGGAACCCCTGCGTGAGCGGGAAGTGGGTTTTGACGTCGGTGAGCTGGAGAATGGGGGAGGACATGGGCTCGCGGAGCTCGCAGGGGAGGGTGGGGCGCGGAGAGTGGAGAGTCCGGGCGGCGGGTCGCGTTCAGAGTTCGCCGGCGTGGGCGCGGGCGCAGGCGTGGCGGTGGCCGGGGGCGGCTTCGGCGAGGACGGCGGGCGCGGCGGTGCAGCGGTCGACGGCGTATTCGCAACGGGCGGCGAAGGCGCAGCCGGGGAGCGGTTTCGAGAGGTCGGGAG
>JBILLY010000184.1:0-7720 GCA_044375835.1 Opitutaceae bacterium | reverse complement strand
TTCGAGACCGAGGAGTTCTACGCGCTGCGCGACGTCTCGTTCTCGATCCAGCCCGGCGAGGTCGTCGGCATCATCGGCCGGAACGGCGCCGGCAAATCGACGCTGCTCAAAGTCCTCTCGCGGATCACCGAGCCCACCACCGGACGGATCACCCTCCGCGGCCGCGTCGCCAGCCTGCTCGAGGTCGGCACCGGCTTCCACCCTGACCTCACCGGCCGCGAAAACGTCTTCCTCAACGGCGCCATCCTCGGCATGAGCCGCGCCGAGATCCGCGCCAAGTTCGACGAGATCGTCGCCTTCGCCGAGGTGGAGCGGTTTCTCGACACGCCCGTGAAGCGCTACAGCAGCGGCATGTATGTGCGCCTCGCCTTCGCCGTCGCCGCCCACCTCGAACCCGAGATCCTCATCGTCGATGAAGTCCTCGCCGTCGGCGACGCACGTTTTCAGCGGAAATGTCTGGGACGGATGCGGACTCTGGCCAAACACCGCGGACGCGCGGTGTTGTTCGTGAGCCACGACATCTCCGCCGTCAGCTCCCTGACCAACCGCTGCGTGCTGCTCGCCCAAGGGAAACTCGATTTCGCGGGCCCCACGTCCGAAGCGGTCTCCCGGTATTTCGGCGGCGGAGAGAACCGCGGCTCCGTCTATCTGGCCCAGAACCCCGGGCCCGCGCCCCACATCCGGCGCATCACGGTCATCACGTCCGAAGCCGGCTCCGTCCAAGCCGCCGGCCAACCCCTCGAGGTCGAGATCGAGCTGGACCACGGACCGGGCGTCACCGGCGCTTGCCTGTCTTTCCAGATAATCAACCAGCTGCAACAGCCCGCGACCCACCACTGGATTTACGACGCGGAACGCCCGTTCGCGCGCCACCCGGGCAAGTCGGTGGTCCGTTGCCGCCTCCCCAGAGTAAGGCTGAATGTCGGCACCTTTTCCCTGAACGCCTATTTTTCGGAACCCCCCGGCGGCGCAATGTTCGACGTCGTTGAAAGCGTCTGCCATTTCGAAGTCGTGCGGTTGGGCGAAACCAATCTCTGGGGATGGAAAAACACCAATTGCGCCTACCACGACGACGGCGCGTGGACCGTCCCCGACTCGCCCGCCTAGCCCCCTCCGGCTACACTTCCTGACATGAGATCACTCGCCAAATGGAGTCTGCGCAAACTCGGCTGGGAACTGCGCCGCCTTTCCGCGATCACACCCGCCCCTCCCGGCGCGGAAAACTTCAACGACCTCTCGCCCGAGGAACGCGAGATACTGCGGAGGGTTGCCCCTTTTACCATGACCAGCCGGGAGCGGCTCGCCGCGCTCGTCGGTTCGATCCGATACCTCGTCCATCACCGCATCCCCGGTGATATCGTCGAATGCGGGGTGTGGCGAGGGGGCAGCATGATGGCCGCCGCTCTGGCGTTGCGGACGGCGGGCGACGTTTCCCGCACCCTGCATCTCTTCGACACGTTCGAGGGCATGCCGCCTCCGGGCGAAAGCGATTTCTCGATCGACGCCGAACACGCGTCCGTGCCGCTCGCCCGCGATCCCAAGGGCACCGGCGTCTGGTGCGAAGCGAGCTTGGACGACGTGCGCGCCAACGTCGCGACCGTCGACTATCCGCCCGATCGGGTCCGTTTTGTCCAGGGCAAGGTCGAGGACACCCTGCCCGCCCACTCCCCGGACCGGATCGCCCTCCTCCGTCTCGATACCGACTGGTTCGAATCCACCCGGCACGAACTGCACCACCTCTTCCCTCTCCTGCAACCCGGAGGAATCCTGATCATCGACGACTACGGCCACTGGTCGGGAGCCCGCCGTGCGGTGGACGAATACCTGGCGCGGTTGCCCTACCCGACCTTTCTCCACCGCGTGGACTACACCGGAAGAGTCCTCGTGAAGCCGCCGGCCATGCCGACTTCGCCCCCGTGAACCCGCTGCAACATCCCGACTACATCCGCGAGCGGCTGGAGCCCCGGCCCGGGGACTGCTTTTACATCCATCTCGCGGATCTCCGCGCCGCCATCGAACTCGTGCGCTCCGTCCCGGCCGAACGGATACTGGACTACGGGTGCGGCGGCTCCCCCTACCGATCGCTCTTCACGGCGCAGACCTACCACCGCGCCGATCTGCTGGGCAGCCCGGACATCGACTACGGCTTCGGGCCCGACTCCCGGCTCGCTCTGCCCGACTGCTCCTACGATTTGGTGCTTTCGACCCAGGTCCTCGAGCACGTCGGCAATGTGCCTGCCTACCTCGCGGAGGCATTCCGCTTGGTGCGCCCCGGCGGCAAGTTGGTGCTCACCACCCACGGCACGTTTTGCGACCACGGCTGCCCGCACGATTACTTCCGCTGGACGCCCTACGGGCTGCGGGACGCCATCGCGAATGCGGGCTTCAAGGTGACCGAGCTGAAAAAACTTTCCGCCGGGCCCCGGGCCCTGCTCTTCCTCCTCGGGCTGCACCGGGATGAATTGAAACTCCGCGGCTGGAGCGCCGCCGCGATCCAACTCCGCCTCCTGCGCCGCACCTTCGCGAAAGCGCAGTCGACCATGGATCGACTCGCCGATCTCGCGTTCTCGCGCCACGCCGTCGTTCCCGCCACCGAGGCGACGTCTCCTCTCTATGTCGGGATCATGGCGGTGGCGGAACGTCCGGCATGAGCACGGCCGCGCCCCGGCCGTCGCTCGGCCAAAAGGCCCGCTCCCGCCTCCGCCGCCTGCGCCGCGCCTGGAGCGGTCCGCAGCTCGCCTTCTCCGCCGCTGCCGCCGCCACCGCGCTCGGTCAGCGCATCCGCCCGCTGCCGCCGCCCGCCCCCCGCGAACTGCTGGTCCTCACCGCATTCACCCACCACATCGCCGACTACGGCGAGATCTCGGTGGAAAACAAAAAGCGCTACGCCGCACGCCACGGCTACGCCTTTGAATGCGTCCGCACGGGCTTCGATTCCAGCCGCGCCGCCTCCTGGTCGAAGATTCCCTTCATCGCCGAGCGCCTCGCGTCCTACCGTTGGATTTTCTGGACCGACGCCGACGCCCTCGTGATGAACGGATCGGTCCGGCTGGAGAGTTTTTTGTATCCCGAAGTCGATATCGTGCTCTCCGAAGCGAAGACCCCGGTGCAACACATCAATGCCGGGCACGGTCTCTACGCGTCCACGCCGTTCACCCGCATGTTTCTCCGCCGGGTCTGGACTCACGACGCGCCCTGGATCGACATGCCATGGGAACAGGAAGCCATCAACCAACTCCTCAGCCGCTACACGCTGCCCCGAATCCGCGTCGTGCCCAACCGCCTTTTCAACGCCTTCGCCGAACTGCCCGGTGATCCGGCCCCCTACACCCCGGGCGACTTTATCGTCCATTTTCCCGGCGTGCCCGACAAACTCCCGCTCATGCGCCGCTACGCCGCCGCCGCCAACTGAACCGACGCCATGAACGCCAGGGAATACGATGCCTACGTAAGCGAAGAACCGCCGCTCTTCGCCGACCTGCGCCACCTGTTCGACCCGGCTCGGGTTCGGATCGTCCTGGATATCGGCGCGTGCGAGGGCGAAGACTCCGTCCGCTACGCCCGGCTCTTTCCTGCGGCCCGGGTGCTGGCGTTCGAGCCGCTGCCGTCAAACCAGCAGCTCGCCCGCGCCCATTTCGCCCGTCTCGGCGCCGACCGCTGCGAGCTCGTCCCCCTCGCCCTGTCCGACGCCTCGGGCACCGCCGAGCTTCACGTGTCGTCGGGCGCCCCCGAGGAAAAGGTCCACGGCGCCGAATGGGACTACGGCAACAAATCCAGCTCCCTCCTTCCGCCCGGCCTCGTCGGCCGGACCTGGCTGCCGTGGTTGAAATTCGAAAAGAAGGTCACTGTCACCACGCGCACGCTCGACGACTATGCGCGCGAGCGCGCGTTCGACGGAATCGACTTCGTGCATCTGGATGTGCAGGGCGCCGAATGGCTCGTCCTGCAGGGCGCGTCCGGGACCCTCCCGCGGGTCAAATGCCTCTGGATCGAGGTGGCCGATGCCGAAATTTACCGCGGTCAGAAACAACGCCCTGAAATCGACGCATTCCTTCGTCGCCGCGGGTTTCGGGCCCTCCGCCAAAATCGGCACGACCTCGAGAGCGATCTGCTTTATGTGAATTTGCGTTGGCCCGCCGGGCTGCGGGCCTGGCTGGCACTCGGCCTGCGCACACTTCCGGGCCGCGCCCGTTTCCGACTCGGCGCGTGGCGCCGCCGGATCTTTGGCTCCCGATGATTCTCACCAAACTCAAAGGCGGTCTGGGCAACCAGATGTTTCAATACGCTGCCGGACTCGCCCTCGCCGAGCGTCGCCGGACTGTGCTGAAACTCGATGTCTCGTGGTTCGAAGAGCGGCCGGACTACGAAGCGCACAATCGCTACGCCCTCTCGTGCCTCAACATCACCGAACAGTTCGCCACCGCCGAGGAGACCGCGGCCTTCGCCCCCCTCGTCCTCTCGCGGTCCGAACGACTGCTGGCGGCCGCCGCCCGCCGGCTTCGGTTTCACCACCTCGCGCGCATCTACACCCGCCGGCCGGCGTGGCACCGGCCGCCGACGTTCGCCTATTACCCCGGGTTCAGCGCACTGCCGGATGGCTCCGCGATCGAGGGCTTTTTCCAGTCGGAGAAGTTCTTCGCCGAGGTATCCGACCTGCTGCGACTCCATTTCTCGTTTCGCTACCCGCCGCCCCCCGAAGTGGCCGCCACCGCCGAACGAATCCGCGGGGGCCCGTCCGCCGCGGTGCACTTCCGGCGCGGCGACTTCGTCCGCAACCCCGCCTTTGCCGGGAAAATGGGCGTGGTGGACTACGACTACTACCGCGAGGCGATCCGGTGCATCCGCGAGCGCAGCCCGCACGCCAAACTCTACCTGTTCTCCGACGATATCGACGCCATTGCCCGGGAGTTCACCCCGCCCGGCCCGCATGAGTTCGTGCGCTGCGTCCGCCCTTGGCACGCCTACGACAAGATCCGCCTCATGTCGCAATGCGAACACATCGCCGTCGCCAACAGCTCCTTCTCGTGGTGGGCCGCTTGGTTGAATCCGTCACCCGACAAGCTCGTCATCGCTCCGGACCCTTGGTTCGTCGGCAAATCCGACGACGATCCGAGCGACATTGTGCCGGCCGGCTGGCGGCGTATCCCCGGCTCCAACCGGCGCCCCGCCTGATTCCCCGGGTTTCGCCCACATGGCTCTGATCGACGTCCTGATTCCGGTCCGCAACGGCGCGAAGTTTCTGCCCGCCACCTTCGACAGTCTGGCCGGGCAGACGCTGCGGGATTTTCGCGTGCTGATCTGCGACGATGGTTCGACGGACGACACGCCGGCGATCATCGCCGCCGAGCGGCGTTTCCCGGTGGTCGCGGTCACCCACAGCTCGAGCCACGGAATCGCACGCTCGCTCAACCACCTCATCGAAACCGCCCTTGCGACTACGTCCGGCGAGCCCGCTCGCTATTTCGCCCGGATCGACGCCGACGATCTCTGCCGGCACGACCGTTTCGAGCGGCAGGTCCGGTTCCTCGAAGGCCACGCCGAGGTCGGCGTCGTCGGCAGCGCCCTGCAAGAAATCGATCCCCTCGGCCGCCTGATCGGGGAACGCCGCTATCCGTCGGATCACGACGCGATCCGGTTCGAGCTGCTGTTTTCCGATCCGCTTGCCCATCCGGCCCTGCTGCTGCGCCGGGAGGTGCTTGCCGATCCGGCCGGGCGCTACGACCCCGGCTTCGACCCGGCCGAAGACTACGAGCTTTGGTGCCGGCTCGCCGGCCGCGTGCGCTTCGCCAACATCGACGAGACGCTGGTGTCGTATCGCCGGCACGTCGGCGCCGTCGGCTTGGCCCGCAAGCAACAGCAATCGGAGATGATGGATCGCATCCGCCGCGACTACGTGGACTCCCTGCACCTGCCCGACGAGTCTGCTCCCCTGTTGCTCCAATTGCTGGGCCTGGCTCCGGGCGCCGCCCGGCCGCGAGCCGCCGCAGCCTTGCAGCTGCTCAAGTTGCTCGACCACGCGTTTGACCTTCGACGCGGATCTCCGCCCGCGCTGCACCGACGCGACGAGCTGGCACTGCAACTCGTCGCCCTCTCGGCCCCGGGGGAGAAGTTGCTGCTGCTCGCCCGGGATGGTCGTGCCCGGCAAGCCTACCTCCGCAAGAAACTCGACCAGCTTTCCGGGCGTGAAAGCCTGCGCCACGCCCAGACCAAAGCCCGGGCCGCCAACACCCGCTTTGCGGCTCGTCTTCGGCGGACCATCCGCGAACTCGACGGCGACTGCGAACCCGACTTCCGGATCTATGGCGACGGCAGCCCGAGTGATCGCGTCGCGTTCGGTCGCCGCACGGTCATCGAACACGGTTGCAGCCTGTGGCTCACCGCATCTCGCGCAGGCAACGGCGGTCGGCTGTCGGCCGGAGACTTTTTTTTCCTGGGGTTCAACAGCCGGCTGAACGTCTACGCCGACATCACCATCGGCTCCCAGGTTTCCATCGGTGCCAACAGCTACATCGCCTCCAACAATCACGCTTACTTCACGCGCGACCTGCCGATTCAAGCGCAGGGCTTTGTCGGCGCACCCGTGGTGATCGAAGACGACGTTTGGATCGGATGCCACGTGGTGATCTTGCCCGGTGTCACGATCGGGCGCGGCGCAATCGTCGGCGCGGGCAGCATCGTCACCCGCGATGTTCCGCCCTATGAAGTCTGGGCGGGCAACCCGGCCCGCAAGCTGAAGAATCGCCCCGGTTAGCCCATCCGTCCGTGCGGATCGTCCACCTCGCCACCACGCTCGATGACGGCGCCGGCATCGCTGCCTGGCGGCAGCATTGCGCCCTGCTTCGGCTCGGCGCCGATTCGCGCGTCCTCGTCGCGCAGCCGCCTTCCCGACCGAGCCCGGATCATGTCGCGATCCTGCCGCTGCCGACTCGCAACCCCGCGGAGCGGTTCGGCCGCGTGGTCCGTCGGCTGTGGTCGCCGGCGAGACGATGGCAGGCGGAGCGCGCCCGGATCGACGCCGCGAACCCGCGGAACTACGAGGCCTTTTCGCTGCCGTTCGCACTCTTTTGTCCCGAAGATCATCCTTGGCTGGCCGAGGCCGATGTCGTGCACCTCCACTGGGTCGCGGGATTCGTGGACTACCCCCGTTTCTTTGCCCGCCTCCGCAAGCCGATCGTGTGGACGTTGCACGATCAGCACCCGTATCTCGGCGGCTTCCACTACGAACTCGATGTCCCGAGCAACCCGGCCTTCGCCCGGCTCGATGCCCGCTGCCGGGCCCTCAAACGCCGGAGTCTGCTCGGCGGCAACCACAGCGTCGTCGGCAACAGCAACTGGAATACCCGACTCGCGGCCGCCGCGGGTGTGTTCCCTGCGGGCACCCACTTCGAGACGATCTACTACCCGCTCGACCGGAGCCGCTACGCTCCCCGCGACCGCGCCCACGCCAAGACGACGCTGGGCATCCCGGCGGACCGCTTCGTGATCGGCTTCGCCTCCACCGATCTGACCAACCTCCGGAAGGGCCTGCCCGACTTGCTCGCCGCCCTCGCCGAATTTCTCCGCCACGGCGCACCGCCGCGCGTGACGTTGCTCAGCTTTGGCCGCGCCCCCGCCGACTCGGTGCGGGCCACGCTCGCAGCCGAGTGGGTGCACCTCGGCTTCCTCCACGCCGACGAGCTCAAGGCCGCCGCCTACTCCGCGATGGATATCTTCGTCGCAC
>JBILLY010000305.1:0-5908 GCA_044375835.1 Opitutaceae bacterium | reverse complement strand
AGCGTCCACCAGTCCTTTCTCCTCCCTTTTTCTCCCTTCCATGCGACACACGATCTCCGTCCTCGTTGAGAACAAGTTCGGCGTTTTGGCGCGCGTGTCCGGAATGTTTTCCGGCCGCGGCTTCAACATCGACTCCCTCAACGTCGCGCCCACCCACGACGCGACGCTCTCCCGCGTCACCGCCGTCCTGAAGGGCGACGAGGCGTCGCTCGATCTCTGCATCAAGCAGCTGCGCAAGCTCATCAACGTCGTCGAGGTGATCGACTTCAAGGAAGGCCAGGCCGTCGAGCGCGAGCTCGTCCTCGTGAAGGTCAAGGCCACCGCCGCCACGCGTTCGGAGATCGTGCAGATCGCCGACATCTTCCGCGCCAAGATCGTCAATCTCGCGTCCGACAACCTCATCGTCGAGCTCACCGGCGCCGACGACAAGGTGAACGCCCTGCTGAGCCTGCTCGAGCCGTTCGGCATCCTCGAGCTGGCCCGCACCGGCCGCCTCGCGCTCAAGCGCTGATCGCCGGCGATTTTTACCCCCAACCTCACCCGCTCCACCCAACTCCCGAACGCCTTTTCCCAACATGCCCGCCAAAGTCTACACCGACAACGACGCCGATCTCGGCGTGTTCGCCAACAAAACGCTCGCCGTCCTCGGCTACGGTTCGCAGGGCCACGCCCATGCGCTCAACCTCAAGGACAGCGGCTGCAAGGTCATCATCGGCCTGTATCCGGGTTCCAAGTCCAAGGCTGTCGCCGAGCAGCACGGCTTCGAGGTGTTCGAGACGGCCGAGGCGGTCCGCCGCGCCGACGTCATCATGGTCGGTCTGCCCGACATGAAGCAGGCCGATGTCTACGCCAGCGACATCCTCCCCAACCTCGCCAAGGGCAAGACGCTCCTCTTCTCGCACGGCCTCAGCGTGCACTTCGGCCTGATCAAGCTCCACAAGGACATCGACTGCATCATGGTCGCGCCCAAGGGCCCCGGCCACATGGTCCGCCGCCTCTACGCCGAAGGCAAAGGCATGCCGGCCCTCGTCGCCGTCGCGCAGGACAAGTCCAAGACCGCCATCAAGACCGCGCTCGCCTGGGCCAAGGGCATCGGCTCCACCCGCGCCGGCGTGCTCAAGACTTCCTTCAAGGAAGAGACCGAGACCGACCTTTTCGGCGAGCAGGCCGTGCTCTGCGGCGGCGCCAGCGCCCTCGTGCAGGCCGGCTTCGAGACCCTCGTCGAGGCCGGTTACCAGCCCGAGATGGCCTACTTCGAGTGCCTCCACGAGCTGAAGCTGATCTGCGACCTCATGTATGAGAGCGGCATCGCCGGCATGCGTTTCTCGATCTCCGAGACCGCCAAATACGGCGACATCACCCGCGGCCCCCGCGTCGTGAACAAGAAGACCAAGGCCGAGATGAAGAAGATCCTGAAGGAGATCCAGACCGGCCAGTTCACCAAGGAGTGGGTCAAGGAGCACAAGGGCGGCCTCAAGAAATACAACGCGCTGCTCAAGGCGGGCGAGAAGCACCAGATCGAAAAGACCGGCGCCTACCTCCGCTCCATGATGCCCTGGATGACCAAGAAGAACATCAAGGGCGTGCAGGCGTCCTATTCCTGAGAAAACGCGCAGTCGGCGTAATTGCCAAAACTTCGACGGCGCGGAGACTCGTTCTCCGCGCCGTTTCCTTTTCCCGATGACGAAACTCGTTCTCGCCACCCGCAAAAGCCCGCTCGCCCTGACCCAGACCGAGATGGTTGCCGCCCACCTGCGCAACCAACTCGGCGTCGAAACCGAGCTGCTCAAGATCGTAACGACCGGCGACAAGCAGACCGAATGGTCGCTCGAAAAACGCGGGGGCAAGGGCCTCTTCACGAGCGAACTCGAGGCGGCGCTGCTGCGTGGCGAGGCGGATGTCGCGGTGCACAGCACCAAGGACCTGCCGGGCGACCAACCGGCCGGGCTCGCCATCGGCGGCTACATGCCGCGGGCCGACACCCGCGACGTGCTCGTGCTCCGCAGCGGCGTGGAAACGCCCGCGCTCATCGCCACCGGCAGCCCGCGCCGCCGCCTGCAGGTGCAGCGCCTGTTTCCCGAGGTCCATTTCACCGAGATCCGCGGCAACGTGGATACCCGCCTGCGCAAGATCGGCGAACTCAAGGTGGCCGACGGCTCGATTCTCGCTGCCGCCGGCCTGAAGCGTCTCGGCATCGACAGCTGGCCGGGCGTCGAATTCGCGCCGCTGGAATTCGACCAGATGGTGCCGGCGGTAGGCCAGGGGGCGATCGCGGTGCAGTGCCGTGAAACCGACGCGGCCAAATTTGCCGCCGTGTTCGACGCGGCGACGATGCGCGCGGTGACGGTGGAGCGAGCCTTCCAGAACGCGCTCGGCGGCGGGTGCCACACGGCGTTCGCGGCGCACGTGGCCGGCGACACGCTCCATCTTTTCCACGAAAATTGCGGCGGACAGCGCGTGGCGTTGACGGCGGCGGACTTCGCCGCACCGGCCGAGACCGCGGCGCGCGTGCTCAAGCAGCTCGGGCTGCTGTAGGTCGGGCTTTACGGCCCGGCGCTTTGCCTGTCGTCTGGTCCGCTATGTCGACGTCATCCGCCCAGTCCCTCTCCGGCCGCCGCATTGCCGTCACCCGCGCGCGCGAGCAGGCGCCCGAGCTGACCGGCAAGCTCGCCGCGCTCGGTGCCGAGGTCGTGGAGTTGCCGTTGATCACGGTTTCCAAGGAAATCGACAAACACACGCTGGTGGACGTGTTCACCGAGCTCGGCACCTACGACTGGATCGTGTTCACGAGCGCCAACGGCGTGCGCTACTTCTTCGAGGAGTTCCGTCGCATCTACGACGACATCCGCTCGCTGGGGCTGCTGCGTTTCGCGGCGATCGGCGACACGACGGCGACGGCGATCCGCGACCTCCACATCAAGGTCGAGTGCCAGCCCAAGGTGGCGACGGCCGAGGCCTTGGCGGACGAGTTGATCGCGACCGGCAGTCTCGACAGCGCCAAGTTGCTGGTGATTTCGGGGAATCTGAACCGCGAAGTGCTCGTGGAGAAACTCGAGGAAGCGCGGGCGATCGTCGACCGGCTGCAGGTCTACAAGACCGAGAAGACCGACCTGTCCGATGTGCCGGTGGCGGCGGACTTCCGGGCCAAGGGCGCGGACGCGATCTTGTTCGCGAGTTCGTCGGCGGTGCAGTCGTTCGTCGATCAGGCGGCGGCGCTGAAGCTCGAAAAGGCGGCGAAGCGACCGCTCGCGGGCAGCATCGGGCCGCAGACGAGCGAGACGATGAAGAAGGTCGGGATGCCGATCGACTTCGAGGCGAAGACCCCGAGCCTGGATGCGCTCGTCGAGGCGCTGGTGAAGAGGCTGAAGGGTGACAAGTGACGAGTGATGAGTGATGAGTTTCGGCCAAGGGAGGGCGGTGTTTCTGCTCGTCACTTGCCACCTGTCATTTGTCACTTCTCCCCATGAAGGTCCCCTTCCT
Source organism: Opitutaceae bacterium (assembly GCA_044375835.1). GTDB lineage: Bacteria > Verrucomicrobiota > Verrucomicrobiia > Opitutales > Opitutaceae > ER46. Next base: position 2,428 of record JBILLY010000305.1, on the reverse strand, counting down.
CGATCTTTCCCTGCAACACCGGGCGATCCGCGAGCAGGCGCTGGCGGCGCTCACGGCGACCTATGACGCGACGCGCTTTTGCCTTGGCAAGGATGTCGAGGAATTCGAGAAGGCGTTTGCGGCGACGCTCGGCTACCCCCGGGCGCTCGCGCTCAACAGCGGCACCTCGCCGCTGCACATCGCGTGCATGATCGCCGGTTTCGGCCCGGGCGACGAAGTGATCGCGCCGCCGTTCACGTTTATCTCGACGGTCTGGGGCGTGAGCTACACGGGCGCGACGCCGCGCTTCGTCGATGTGGAGGAGGGCACCTTCAACCTCGATCCGGCGAAGATCGAGGCGGCGATCACGCCGCGCACGAAGGGCCTCATCGTGGTGCACCTCTTCGGGCAGCCGGCGCGCATGGACGAAATCATGGCGATCGCGCGAAAGCACCGCCTCTTTGTTATCGAGGACTGCGCGCAGGCGGTCGGCGCGACGTATCGTGGCCAGCCGGTGGGCACGTTCGGCGATGCGGGGACGTTCAGCTTCTATCCGACGAAGAACCTCGGCGGTTGCGGCGAGGGCGGGGCGCTCGTGGCGAAGGACGAGGCGATCCACACGCGGGCGCGGCACATCCGGGTGCACGGCTCGGACCGCCGCTACTACCATGACATCATCGGCGGCAATTTCCGCATGGACGGCTTTCAGGGCGCGCTGCTGAACGTGAAGCTCCCGCACCTCGCCGGCTGGACGGCGCGGCGGCGGGCGATCGCGGGACGTTACCTCGCGGGGATCACGTTGGCCGACGTGCGTTTGCCGGAGCAGCCGGACTACGGGCAGTCGGTCTTCCACCAATTCACGCTCCGGCATCCGCGGCGCGATGCGTTGCGCGAGCACCTCGCGAAGCACGAGGTCGGCACCGACTTGATCTATCCCGTGCCGCTGCACCTGCAGACGTGCTACGCGGCGCTGGGCTGCGGTCCGGGTTCGTATCCGGTGTCCGAGCACGCGGCGGCGAACTGCGTGAGCCTGCCGATTTTCCCGGAACTGACGGACGCGCAGGTCGACCACGTGATTCGCAGCGTCAATTCCTTCTGAGCCGCGCACCGGCGGGCGCGTCCGGCGGGTCGCCGGGAGTGCGGACTCGCTGCGGCACCGGCGCCACCCCTCCCCGATGATCGACGGCATCCGAGTCAAGGTCTGCGGGCTGACCTCGCTGGTGGACGCCGAGCTGGCGGACCGCTGCGGGGCGGATTACCTCGGTTTCATCTTCTACCCGAAGTCGCCGCGCTATGTGGCCTTGGAAAAATTCCGGGCGATGGCGCCGCGGCTGCCGTTGCGGCGAAAAGTGGCGGTGACGGTGGCGCCGACGGTGGCCGAGCTGCAGGCGCTGCAGGCGGCGGGTTTCGACTATTTTCAGATCCATTTCCCGCTGGAGACGCCGGCGGCGACGCTCGCAGCGTGGTCGGCGGCGGTGGGGCAGAAGCGCCTGTGGCTGGCCCCGAAGCTGCCGCCGGAAGCGGAGGTGACACCGGAAATGCGGGCGGCGGCGAAGTTCCTGCTCGTCGATACGTTTCACGCGACCGGCTTCGGCGGCTCGGGGCAGACGGGCGACTGGGGGAAGTTTGCCCGCCTGCAGGCGGCGCACCGGGAGAATTTCTGGATTCTCGCCGGCGGGTTGAATCCGGAGAACATCGGCGACGCGCTGCGCGCGAGCGGTGCGCGGTTCGTCGACGCCAACAGCGGCGTCGAGGCGGCGCCGGGTGTGAAGGACGAGGCGAAGTTGAAGCGCTTTGTCGTCGCGCTGCATCGGGCGGCGACGACGCCGGCCGGAGGGTAGGGGCGGATCAGGCGGCTTGGGTGGCGGCGCGGTGGGCGCCGGGCGCGCCGGTGAGCGTGGCGCCCTTTTCGTGGGCGAGCAGGCGGCGCTTCAGATCCTCGCCGAAGGCGAAGCCGGTGAGCGAGCCGTCGGTGCCGATGACGCGGTGGCAGGGCACGATGAGGCAGATCGGGTTGGTGGCGTTGGCGCGGCCGACGGCGCGGGAGGCGGCGGAGTTGCCTATCTCGGCGGCAAGCTGGGCGTAGGAGCGCGTCTCGCCGAGCGGGATGCGCTGGAGGGCGGACCAGACCTGGCGTTGGAACGCGCTGCCGCTGGCGGCTAGTTTTACCGTGAAGACGTGGCGCTGGTGGGCGAAATACTCGCCGACCTCGCGGCGCACGGCGGCGGCCCGGGCGGGATCGTGGATCACTTCGTCGGCGGTGAAACGTTCGCGGAGGGCGCCGAGATCGCCGAAGGCGGTGGCGAGGACTGCGCCGTCGGCGTTGAGGGCGACGGAGAAGTCGCCGAGCGGGGTGGAGAACGTGTCGTAGAATTGGCGCATGGCGGGTGGTCGGAAAATCGGGAAGGCGGGAAATCGGAAAATTTAAAAACCGGGAGACGGGACTAGG
>JBILLY010000183.1:0-7768 GCA_044375835.1 Opitutaceae bacterium | reverse complement strand
GCACCGAGATGGATTCGATGCCGCAGGAGCTGGACGAACTGACCCGCAAGGTGCTGCGGCTCGAGATCGAGGAAACGGCACTCGCCAAGGAAAAGGACGACGCGAGCGCGCGGCGGTTGGAGACGCTGCGCCGCGAACTGGCCGAGGCGCGCGCGCAGGCGCAGGGGATCCGGCTGACATGGGAGAAGGAGAAAGCCGCGGTCGGCAAGACGCGCAAACTGCGCGAGGCCATCGAGGCGACGCGGCTGGAGATGGAGAAGGCGGAGCGCGCCTACGATCTGAACAAGGTCGCGGAGCTGCGGCACGGCAAACTGCCGCAGTTGGAGGCCGAGTTGAAACGGCTGGAGACGAAAGGCGGCACGACGGAGACGACCCTTTTCAAGGAAGAGGTCTCCGACGAGGAGATCGCCGAAGTGGTCGCGAAGTGGAGCGGCGTGCCCGTCACCCGGCTGGTCGAGGGCGAAAAGGAAAAGCTCCTGCGCCTCGAGGAGGTGCTGCACCGGCGCGTCGTCGGTCAGCACGAGGCCGTCACGCTCGTGACCGAAGCGATTCTGCGCGCGCGCAGCGGCATCAAGGACCCGCGCCGGCCGGTGGGCAGTTTCCTGTTTCTCGGACCGACGGGCGTGGGCAAGACGGAGCTGGCTAAGACGCTCGCCGAGACGCTGTTCGACACGGAGGCGGCCCTGGTGCGCATCGACATGTCGGAATACATGGAGAAGCACAGCGTGGCGCGGTTGATCGGCGCGCCGCCGGGCTACGTGGGCTACGACGAAGGCGGGCAGCTGACGGAGGCGGTGCGGCGCAAGCCGTATGCGGTGATCCTGTTCGACGAGATCGAGAAGGCGCATCCCGACGTGTTCAACGTGCTGCTGCAGGTGCTCGACGACGGGCGCATCACCGATGCGCAGGGGCGGACGGTGGACTTCAAGAATACGGTCATCATCATGACCTCGAACCTCGGGTCGCGGCACCTGCTCGAAGGTGTGACGGGCGACACGATCCCGGAAAGCGTGCGCGAGAGCGTAATGATGGAGCTGCGGCGCTCGTTCAGGCCGGAGTTCCTGAACCGCATCGACGAGACGATCCTGTTCAAGCCGCTGACGCTGGAGGAAATCACGGTGATCGTGGACCTGCTGCTGGCGGACCTGAACAAGCGCCTCGCCGATCGTCGAGTGACGGTGACGCTCGACAAGACCGCCAAGGAGTGGGCCGCGGAAAAAGGCTACGACCCGGTGTTCGGGGCGCGGCCGTTGAAGCGGTTCCTGCAGCGGAACATCGAGACGAAACTGGCGCGGGCGCTGATCGGCGGCCAAGTCGCCGAGGGGGCCGAGGTAAAATTCACGGTGAAGGACGACGTGCTCGTGGCGGCGAACATCTGAAACGCGGGCGTATTTCCCACTCCGCGCGGCTCTGGGCGGGCGCGGATCGGGTCGTTGGGAGAAGCGGCGACGGACCGTCTTCTCCTTCCCCGCGCGTTCGCTTCGGGCGCTCCTCCTGCTCGCGGCCGTGGCGGTGGGCGCGCCGGTGTCGGCGGCGGGGCGCGAGCGGGAGCTTGCGGCAGTCCGGACGGGCTCCACGCTGGGCCGCTCCATGGCCGCCGAACCGATCCGCTACTACCATCGCCGCAAGCATGTCGTCGAAACCGAGCAGGTGTTCGGCGAACGTTGGGTGCGCTTTGCCTACGAGAATCCCGCCGGGCGCTTCTTCGTGTGGCTGCTCGCGCGGCGGGCGATTTTTTCGCAGTGGTATGGGCGAAAGATGAACAAGCGGGAGAGCGCGCTGGACGTGCTGCCGTTCATCGCCCGCTACGGGCTGGATGTGGACGAGTTCGCGAAGTCGGCGTTCGACTACAAGACGTTCAACGAGTTTTTCTACCGCGCGCTGAAACCCGAGTCGCGGCCGATCGCGGCCGGCGAGGATGTGGCGGTGCTCCCGGCGGACGGACGGCACCTGGTGTTTCCGGATGTGACCAAGGCGGGCGGTTTCTACGTGAAGGGCGCGACGTTTTCGCTCGCGGAGCTGCTGGGCGACATGGCGCTGACGGCTAAATTTGCGGGCGGCGCGATGCTGATCTCGCGGCTGTGCCCGGTGGACTACCACCGGTTCCACTTTCCGGTGGCGGGAATGCCGGGCGAGCCGCGGCTGGCTCTACTCGGTGAGTCCGATCGCGCTGCGGCGCAACGTGCGCTATCTGGTGGAGAACAAGCGCGAGATCACGCTGGTGGAGTCGGAGCGTTTCGGGACGGTGGCGGTGATCGAGGTCGGCGCGACCAATGTCGGCAGCATCATGCAGAGCTTCATCGCGGGGCGGCCGGCGGCGAAAGGCGACGAGAAGGGGCTGTTCGCGTTCGGCGGGTCGTGCGTGATCACGCTGTTCCAGCGCGGGCGGATCGAGTTCGACGCCGATCTGGCGGCGCAGAGCGCCGCGCAGATGGAAACCTACGCGCCGATGGGCGAGTCGCTGGGGCGGGCGCGGATCGGATGAGGTGCGTCGCGGCGACGACGCTCAGAGTTGGAAGAACACGGCCGGGCCGACCGTCACGGGGCGAAAATCGGGGTCGAGGGTGACGGTCGTCTCGGCCCCGCCGAGCACGAGGTAGCCCCCGGGGCGGAGCACGTTTTTGACCTGCCGCAGAATCTGCCGGCGGGTCGGAATATCGAAATAGATCATCACGTTGCGCAGGAGCAGCACGTCGACGGCGGGAAGGGGTGGCCAGGGCCGGGCGAGGTTCATTTCGCGGAACTCGACGCGGCGGCGCAGGGCCTCGGAGACCTGCCAGTCGCCGCGTTCCTGGACGAAGTGGCGGAGGAGCAGTTTGGCGGGCAGGCCGCGGTTCACCTCGAGCTGGTGGTAGATGCCGGCACGCGCGCGCTCGACGATGGTCGGGCAGAGGTCCGTGCCGAGGATGCGGGCGGCCTGAGCCGGAAAATGATCGGCGAGGATCATCGCGACGCTGTAGGCCTCCTGTCCGGTGGAGCTGGCGGCCGACCAGAGGTGAAGCGGGGCGCCGGCGCGGCGGGAGATGAGGTCGGGCAGCACGACCTCGCGGAGCGCCTGGAACGGCGCGACGTCGCGGAAGAAGTAGGTCTCGTTGGTGGTCAACGCCGAGATGGCTTCGGTGCGCATGGGATCGCCGGCGGCGCAGCGACGCAGGTGGTCGATGAAGTCGTTGACGCTCTCGAAGCGGCGCTCGGTGGCGATGGGGGCGAGACGGGTTTCGATCAGGTATTCCTTGCCGGGCTCCACGACGATGGCCGCCTCGCGCTGCATGAACTCGCGCATGAAGCCGAAGTTCTCGCTGCTGACGTGGTCGTGGGTGAGGCCGAGGCTCATGACAGGGCGGGTTGCGGGGTGCGGAGGCGGCGGAGGACTTCGCCGGCGATCTCGGCCAGGGGCAGAACCTTGTCGGCGAGGCCGGCCTGCACGACGGAGCCGGGCATGCCCCAGACGACCGAGGTGGCCTGGTCCTGGGCGATGACCTCGCCGCCCTGTTCGACGATCCGTTCGGAGCCGCGCATGCCGTCCTGACCCATCCCGGTGAGCACCACGCCGAGGAGGTGGGCGCCGGTCTCGACGGCGCTGCGGAAGAGGACGTCGGCGGCGGGGCGGCAGGAGTTTTCCGGGACCGTGTCGCGGAGGCGCGCGATGAAGCGGCCCGCGGTGTCGCGGGTCACGGCGAGATGGCGGCCGCCCGGGGCGAGGTAGGCGTGCCCGGGGAGCATGAGGTCGCCGTCGGCGGCTTCCTGGCAGCGCAGCGCGGTCGGCAGGGCGTTGAGGCGGGCGGCGAGCAGCTGCGTGAACATCGGCGGCATGTGCTGCACGATGGCGACGGGCACGGGCACGCGGGCCCGGATGCCGCCGAAGAAATCGGCGAGGGCGTTGGGCCCACCGGTCGAGGTGGCGAGCACGACGAGATCGAACGGCCGGGCGGAGCCGAAACGGGAGCGGAGGGCGCGACCGCCGCCCTGGGATGGAGCCGAGGCGGCCGGGAGCGGGTAGGTGGGGCAGTGGATCCGGATCTTCTGCAGCAACTCGTGGGCGAGGTGCTGCATGGCGGCGTCGAGGTCCCGGGTGTCGGACGGTTTGGTGACGTAGTCGTTGGCGCCGGCGGCGAGGGAATCGAGGGTGGCTTGGCCGCCGCGGCGGGTGAGCGCGGACAGCATGATCACCGGCAACCGCGGATGGGTGAGGCGCAGTTCGCGCAAGGTGGAGACGCCGTCGAGGTCGGGCATCTCGACGTCGAGGGTGACGAGGTCGGGATTGACCTGCGTGAGTTTCTGGAGCGCGACGCGGCCGTTGGGGGCGGTGCCGACGACCTCGATCTGCGGGTCGCGCTGGAGGACCTCGGTGAGAAGGCGCCGCATGACGACGGCATCGTCGACGACGAGAACGCGGGTTTTCGGCATGGCGGTGGTCTCAGTTCAGGAGGCCGAGCAGGCGGAATTTTTCCGCGAGCATGCGCTCGTCGAGCGGTTTCATGAGGTAGTCGTCGGCGCCGTGGGCGAGGGCTTCGGCGACGCAGGCCATCGAGGTGTGGGCGGTCACCATCATGGTCTTCATCCCGTCGTAGTCGGCGTTGGCGCGGATGGCCTTCAGGAGCTGGAGGCCGTCCATGCCGGGCATGTCCCAGTCGATCAGCGCGGCGTCGAAACGGACGTCCGAATCGAGGCGTTCGAGGGCGGCGAAGCCGTCGCCGGTCTCGACCGGATCGAAGCCCAGGCGGCTGGAATACTTCGCGAGGATCAGCCGCATGGAATGGGAATCGTCGACAATGAGGACACGCATGGAGGGAGGGAGCGGGGCCGCGCGGCGGCGCCGCGCCGGCGATCAGCGGAGGTTGGCGGACTCGACGATGTGCCGGAGCGAAGACGCGAGTTTGGCGAGTTCGGCGGCGGCGGCGAGGGTGTTGCCGGCACCCTGGGAGGTGCTGGTGGCGGCCTGCGAGACGGAGGCGATGTTGCGGGTGATTTCGGTGGAACCGTGCGAGGCTTCGCCGGCGTTGCGGGCGATCTCGTTGGTCGTGGCGGACTGTTCTTCGACGGCGGAGGCGATGGTGTTCTGAATATCGTTGATGCGGGTGATGATCCGGGAGATCTCGCCGATGGCGGTGACGGCGCCCTTGGTGTCGGACTGGATCGCCTCGATTTTGGCGGAGATATCCTCGGTGGCGGCGGCGGTCTGCTTGGCGAGTTCCTTGACCTCGTTGGCGACGACCGCGAAGCCCTTGCCGGCCTCGCCGGCGCGGGCGGCCTCGATGGTGGCGTTGAGGGCGAGGAGGTTGGTCTGCTGGGCGATGGAGGTGATGACCTTGATGACCTTGCCGATCTCGGTGCTGCTCTCGCCGAGCTTGGCGACGGTGGCGTTGGTGTCGTTGGCGACCTTGACGGCGGCGGTGCCGACGCGGGCGGCCTCGGAGGCGTTCTTGGCGATCTCCTTGACGGAGGCGCTCATCTCCTCGGCGCTGGTGGCGACGGTGGCGACGTTTTTGCTGACCTGCTCGGCGGAGGCGGCGGCGACGGCGGACTGGCTGGCGGTGCGCTCGGAGGTGTCGGCCATCGACTTGGCGGTGGCGGAGAGTTCCTCGGAGGCGGCGGCGAGAGTCTGCGAGTTCTCGGCGACGGTGGAGAGCGTATCGTGGAGGCGCGCCTCGGCCTGTTTGCGGGCGGTCTGGTCGGTCGCGAATTTGACGACTTTGGAAACGCGACCGTTGCCGTCGAACATCGGATTGTAGGTGGCCTGGATCCAGACGGGGCGGCCGTCTTTGCCGACGCGGGCGAACTCGGCGTTGATGAACTTGCCGGCGTTCAGGTCCTGCCAGAGCTGGCGATACTCCGGGCGGTCGCGGTCCTCCGGGGTGACGAACATGCTGTGGTGGCGGTTGCGCACGTCGTCGAGGGTGTAGCCCATGACGGAGAGGAAATTCCGGTTGGCGGTGAGGATGGTGCCGTCGGCGTTGAACTCGATCACGGCCTGGGTGCGGTTCAGCTCCTCCAGCTGGCGCTGGTTGTTGTAGGCGGCGAGGCGGGCGGCGGTGATGTCGGTGGCGATTTTGATGACCTTGAGCACGCGGCCCTTCTCGTCCTTCACCGGCGCGTAGACGGCCTGGATCCAAATCTCGCGGCCGGACTTGGTGATGCGTTTGAACTCGCCCTGCTGGGTGCGGCCCTCGGCGAGTTCTTTCCAGAATTTGGCGTAGTCGTCGGACTGCGCGTGGGCGGGATCGATGAAGAGACGATGGTGGCGGCCGGCGATCTCCTCGTTGGAATAGCCCAGCGTATCCAGGAAGATTTTGTTGGCGCGGCGGATGGTTCCATCGGTCTCGAATTCGATGAACGCGTAGCTGGAATCGATCGCGGCGATGACGGCGCGGGCGTTCTGACGCTCGAGTTCGAGTTCGGTGATGTCGTAGCGGACGCCGATGTATTTGCGCGGCTTGCCGTTTTCGCCGAGCACGGGAGCGATGACGGCATCGACGTAGTAGGGCGTGCCGTCCTTCTTCCGGTTCTTGACGACTCCGCGGAAGGTCTTGCCGCGGCCGATGGTGGCCCAGAGTTCCTTGAAGACCTCTTTGGGCATATCGGGGTGCCGGGTGGTGTTGTGGCCTTTGCCGATGAGTTCGTCGCGGGAGTATTGGGAGACGTCGCAGAACTTCTCGTTGATGGAGAGGATGTCGCCCTTGAGGTCGGCGGTGGAGACGATGCTGGTGAGGTTGGTCATCTCGGCGCGGACGCGCAGCTCGACGAGTTCCTCCTGCTGGGCGCGGGCGGCGGTGACATCGCTCGCGAACTCGACGACGCGGACCACGCGGCCGGCGGAGTCGCGCACGGGCTGGGCGGACACGGCGTGCCAGGCGGGCTGGCCGTCCTTGCGCAGGCGGCGGCGCTCGCCGGATTGCGGCTGGCCGGCGGCGAGCTCTTTCCAGAACTGGCGGTAGCCGGCGGATTCGCGTTCGGCGGGTTCGACCAGCAGGGCGTGGTTCCCGCCCTCGAATTCGGCGCGCGGGTAGCCGACGAGCGCGAGGTAGAGGTCGTTGGCGGCGAGGACGGTGCCGTCGAGACCGAACTCGGCGGACGCCTGCACGCGGGAGCAGAGCTCGAGTTGCTGGCGCAGGCGGGCGAGTTCGGCGGAGGCGGATGGGGCGGCGGGTTGGCGTGCGGGGCGGCGGGCTTTGGCGGCGGACTTGGAACGGGAACCGACGGTGGAGGCGGGAGTGAACATGGCGATGGAGGAGACGGAGGTTGGCGGGGTGGAAAAATTCACGCGGCGAGGGCGGTGGCCTGCTCGCAGTCGAGCACGTGGAGGAGGCGGTCGGGGAGCTTGTGGACACCGCCGATCAGGCGGCGCACGGCGTCGGGCACGGTATCTGGCGGCGGTTCGAAGGTGTCGGCCGCCGAATCGAGCACGTCGCCGACGGCGTCGACGACAAGGGCGACCTGGCCGTCGACCGTGCGGACGATCATGAACATCGATTCGGCGTCCGCGGACCGGCGCGGGAAGCCGAGGCGGCGCCGGAGGTCGATGGCGGTGACGATCTGGCCTCGGAGATTGAGGAGACCCTCGATGGTATCGGGGGCGAGGGGGATGCGGGCGAGTTCGCGCGCGCGGAGGATCTCCTGCACGGAGAGGACGTCGATGCCGAGATAGAGATCGGCGACGTGGAAGGTGCAGAGTTGGCGGGAGGCGTGCATGGGTCAGGCGGCGAGCGCGGCGTCGAAGCCGGCGGCGCGGAGGATGGCCGGGGCGTCGACAAAATCGGTGATGCGGCCC
>JBILLY010000182.1:0-7770 GCA_044375835.1 Opitutaceae bacterium | reverse complement strand
CGAGCAGCGGGGCCAGGCGCCGCGAGATCGACAGGCCGAGGCCGGAACTGCCCCCGCGCCGCCCGCCGTTTTCCCCCGGCGGCTGCGGCTCGAAGAGCGACGGCAACCGCTCCGGCGCGATGCCCGCGCCGGTATCGCTCACATGGATGCGCACGCGGCACCGGTCGCCCGGCCCGCCGGTTCCCGCGCCGACCCGCTCCGCCACCACGCTCACGGAGCCCGCGGCGGTGAACTTGAGCGCGTTGGCGAGCAGGTTGGACAGGATCTGCCGCAACCGGCTCGCGTCCGTCACCAGCAGCGCGGGCACCTCCGGCCGCACTTCGTAGCGCAGGGCGACCGCCTTCGCCTCCGCGGCCGGCCGGAACAACGCGCACAGCTCCCGCAGAAACTCCCCCGGCGCCAACGTCTGCCGCTCCAGCGCCACCCGCCCGGCGTCGAACTGCGCGAAGTCCAGCAGGTCCGTCACCAGCTTCAGCAGCGCTTCCCCGGATTTTTCGCAGATCGCGAGGTGCTCGCGACCGTCCACGCTGAGCGGCTCCGGCCGCAACAGCCGGATCAGCCCGAGCATCCCCTGCAGCGGCGTCCGCACCTCGTGGCTGAGCACGGCCAGGTAGCGGCCTTTGGCCGCGTCCGCGGTCTCCGCGGCCACCTTGGCGCGGAGCAGCTCGGCCTCGGAGGCACGCCGCTGCGTCATGTCGTGGAACGCCACCACCACCGCCGCCCGCCCCTCGAACTCCGCCCGGCCCGCCGACATCAGCACCCAGATCGGGCGCTCGTCCTTGGTCCGCAGCTCCATTTCCTGCCCCGAGACGGCGTCGGCATCCCGCAGCGCCGCGATCAACCGTTCGCGGTCCTCCGGCCGGCGGTAAAAACTCGCCGCGTGCATCCCGAGAAGTTCCTGCGGGTCGACTCCGAACAGCTCCAGCGCGCGGCGGTTGCCGAAGGTCACGCGACCGGTCTCGAGGTCGGTGATCGCGACGGGAAACGGCGCGTTCTCCGCCAGCGCCCGCAGTTCCCGCTCGCTGCGCGCGAGCCGTCGGTTGAGCCGGCGCAGCGGCAACGCCCAGCCGAAGCCCGCCACCGCCAGCACGGTCACGCCGCCGAGACTCCAGTAAAGCCAGCGCAGGTCCGGGCGCGGCTCGGCCTCGTAGATCATCGCCGCCGGGGAAAAACCCCGCGGCACCATGCCGAACTCGGCGTAGGTCTCCGCGATGTGGCGCCAGCGCCCCGCATTCATGTAGCCCGGTTCGATCAACCCGGGGTGCATCAGCTGCACCGTCTGCTCCGCCTCGAACAACAGGTGCGCGCGGCTCTTCCGGTTGCCGTAGCGGCGCAAAATCAGGTCCACCAGTTCCTCGCGGTGCTCGAGCGCGTAGGCCCAGCCGCGCAGGCTCGCCGCCCGGAATTTCCGCACCCGCTCCGGGTGCGCCCGCACCTCGCGCTCGGTCGTGAAGAGGTTGTCCCCGTAGAAATCGATCCCGCCCGACCGCGGCGTGAGCACGAGATACTCCACCCCCGCCTGCCGCAGCTGGAACGGCTCGTCCGTCGCGTAGGCCGACATCGCCGCCACCCGCCCGGCCAGCAGATCTTCCACGCGGAAGGTGTGGTGCTCGATCTTCAGCTTCTTCGGGTCGATGCCTTCGTTGCGGAAGTAGGCGAACAACTCCGCCGACTGCGGCTCGATCATCAGCGGCTTGTCCGCGAGCCCGTGCACATCGCCGACGCCCGGCAGCCGCCGCGCCAGCAGCACGAGCGGCGAGTGCTGGTAGATCACGGCCAGCGCCACGACCGGCTTGCCCTGCGCCCGCAGCAGCACGAGTTCCGACGTGCCGACGCCGTAGTCCGCCTGCCCGGCGAGCACACGCTCGACCGGATCCTCCCCCGGCACCGCCTCGCGCATCGCGACTTCCAGGCCCGCCTCGCGGTAAAACCCCTTCGCCTCCGCCGCGTAGTAGCCCGCGAACTGGAATTGATGCAGCCACTTCAACTGCAGCGTCACGCGCTCCGGTTCGGCCGCGTCGGCCGCCGCCAGCCGCCCGGCGAGGCCCAGCCCGACCCACGCGACGATGTGCGGAAACAGTCTCACCCGGCGTCCACCTTCGGCCCCGCGCCGGTCGCGCCGCAAGCCCAAGCCCGCCCGCTGCGTGTCGTTCCCCTCCGCGCTGCGGAGATCACGGTGCGTCCGCCACGCTCAGGATCAGCGCCAGCGCCAGGCCGAAATCTTTCACCGCCTGCGTCTTTTCCACGTCCGTCCACTCGTCGAGCGAGTGCGCGCGGCCGCCGCGGTTGGCCGATTGCGACGACATCGCGAACGCCGGGATGCCGAGGCTGATCGGGATGTTGGCGTCCGTGCTGCCCGTGTTCCACACCGGCACTTTTTCAAACGACTTCATCGTCGCCGTCACCTGCCGCAGCACCGGATTCTCCGGCGCGATCGTCCCCGAGGGCCGTTCGCCGATCAGTTTGATGTCCGCCGTGATCTTGCCGAACGTCGTCGCCCGCGCCGCGTTTTCCTCGGCCACCGCGTCCGCCACGATCTTCAGGAACTGCGCGTCGATCTTCTTCAGCTCCTCCGGCGACACCGAGCGCATGTCGACCTCCATCGCGACCTCGAAGGGAATCGAGTTCACCGAGGTGCCGCCGTTCACCACGCCGACGTTGTAGCTCACCTTCGGCTGCTTCGGCACCACGAGTTTGCCGAAGGCCGCGATGGCGTTGCCCATCGCGAACGCCGGGCTCGCCTGCCCGAAGGCGCCCCAGCTGTGCCCGCCCGGCCCCTTGAAGGTGACGCGGTAACGGATGCTGCCGAGGCCGCTGTTGGTGATGAAGTCGTTGTTGCCGCCGTCTACGGTGATGAAGCGTTTGATCTTATCCTTCCACGGCCCCTTGTTGAAAATGAAACGCACGCCGCGCAGGTCGCCCGGGCCTTCCTCGCCCACGTTGCCGATGAACAAAATGTCGCCCGCCGTCTCGACCTTGGCCGCGCGCATCGCGCGGATCGCCGCCAGCACGAAGGCCAGCCCGCGCGTGTCGTCGCCGATCCCGGGCGCCATCAGGCGCGTGCCGCTGCGTTTCACGCGCACGTCGGTCTCAGCCGGAAACACCGTGTCGAGGTGCGCCGCCACCGCGAGCAAGGGGGCGCTGCCGCCCGGGCGCCCGCGCCACAGGCCCATCACGTTGCCCTCCGCATCCATCTCGACGTTTTCGAGCCCGAGCTCGCGCAGCAGTTTGGCGTAGGCCTCCGCGCGGAGCTTTTCCCCGAAGGGCGGCGCGGGGATCTCGACGAGGTGGATGAGGTCGGCGACGAAGCGCTCGTAGTCGCGGTCGAACGCGGCCACGGCCGCCTTGTAGGCGGGATCGGCGACGATGCGCTGGGCGCGCGTCTCCTCGGCGGAGAGCGGCGTCGCCTGGGCGGCGGCGGACGAAACGACGGCGATTCCGGCAAGGAGCGCGAAGAGCAGACGGGTAATCATGGGAAAAGAGGGGGAGAAAGACGGGAAACGCCCCGCCGCGCGGGGCCCTTGGCCGGACAAGCAGGACCGGTGCCGCCGGTCGCGGGAAAAGGCCCGCCGGCACTCACGCGCCGATCGGGTGCCACGTGGTTTTGAATTCGAGGAAATCGCGGATCGCGTAGAGACTCTGCGCCGCGTCCGCCAGCCACTCGGCCTCGGTCGCGAGTTCGCACACGCGCACGCGCTTGATGCTGTCGGCCGCGCCGAAGCGCAGCGCCTTGCGCTCCTCCGCGCTCACGCCCGCCACACTCAGCGCGCGCAGGTGCGTATGCGTCGCGAAGGTCGGCACCATCTCCTTGCGGAAACCGGTGAGCAGGTTGACGACCCCGCCCGGCAGGTCGCTCGTCGCCAGCATCTCGCCGAGCAGAATCGCCGGATACGGCGTCTTTTCCGACGCAAGCGCGACGACGGTGTTGCCGCTCGCGATGATCGGCGCCACCAGCGACACGAGCCCGAGCAGCGCGGGCGCGTCGGGCGCGATCACGCCGACCACGCCCATTGGCTCCGTGACGGTGAAATTGAAATGCGGCGACGCCACCGGGTTCACGTTGCCCAGCACCTGCTCGTATTTGTCGGTCCAGCCGGCGTAGTAGACGAGCCGGTCGACCGACGCATCGACTTCGCGGGCCGCGGCTGCCGCATCGGCGCCGAAGCGGACGAGCGTGTCGGCCAGCTCCGCGCGGCGCGCCTCGATCATCTCGGCGAGGCGGTAAAGGATCTGGCCGCGGTTGTAGGCGGTGCGCTTGGCCCAGCCGGGCCCGGCCTTGGCTGCGGCTTCGACCGCGTTGCGCAGGTCCTTGCGCGTGCACTGCGGCAGATTGGCGAAAAACGCCCCCGCCGCATCCCGCAACGGATACGTGCGCCCGCTCTCGGAGCGGATGAACGCGCCGCCGACATAGGGCTTGGGGGTCTTGGTGACGGGGAGACGGGTCATGGCGTCGAGGGAGGTCGATCGTTTTGAAAGGAGGACGTGATCGTCGGCGTGGGCGGAGACGCTCGGCTCAGACGAGCTTCGCGTAGTCGAGCAGGCCCTGGCGCCCGCCCTCGCGGCCGAAGCCGCTCTCCTTGTAGCCGCCGAAGGGCGACGTCGGGTCGAACTTGTTGTAGGTGTTGGCCCAGACGACGCCGGCCTTCAGCTCCGTGCTCAGCTTCAGGATACGCGAGCCCTTGTCCGTCCACACGCCGGCACTCAGGCCGTAGGCGGTGTTGTTGGCCTTTTCGACCGCCTCGTCGACCGTGCGGAAGGTCAGCACGCTCAGCACCGGCCCGAAGATCTCCTCCCGCGCGATGCGGTGGCTCATCGACACGCCGCTGAACACCGTCGGCCGGAAATAAAACCCCTTCGCCGGCAGCTTGCAGGGCGGCTGGTAGAGCTCCGCGCCTTCCTTCACGCCGCTCTCGACCAGCGCGGCGATGCGGCCGAGCTGGTCGCGCGAATTGATCGCGCCGATGTCGGTGTTCTTGTCGAGCGGATCGCCGACCCGCAGCACGCGGATGCGGTTCTTCAGCTTCGCCAACACCGCCTCGGCCACCGTCTCGTGCACGAGCAGGCGCGAACCCGCGCAGCACACGTGGCCTTGGTTGAAAAAGATGCCGTTGACGATGCCCTCCACCGCCTGGTCGAGCGGCGCGTCGTCGAAGACGATGTTGGCCGCCTTGCCGCCGAGCTCGAGCGTCAGCCGCTTCTCCGTGCCCGCGAGGGCGCGCTGGATGAGCTTGCCGACGTCGGTCGAGCCGGTGAACGCGATCTTCGCCGGCACCGGATGGTTCACCACCGCGGCGCCGACCTCGCCGGCGCCGGTCACGAAATTCACCACGCCCGGCGGCAGTTCCGCGTCGCGCAGGATTTCCGCGAGTTTCAGGCACGTGATGCTCGTCGTCTCGGCCGGCTTGAGCACCACCGTGTTGCCGAGCGCGAGCGCCGGGGCGAGTTTCCACGCCAGCATCAGCAGCGGGAAATTCCAGGGAATCACCTGTCCGACCACACCGAGCGGCGCCACGCGGCGACCCGGGGCGACATACTCGAGTTTGTCCGCCCAACCCGCGTGGTAGAAGAAATGCGCCGCCGCCATCGGCACGTCGAAGTCGCGCGACTCCTTGATCGGCTTCCCACCGTCGAGCGTCTCCGCGACCGCGAATTCCCGCGCGCGGTCCTGCAGCAGCCGCGCGATGCGGAAGAGATACTTCGCCCGCTCCCGGCCCGGCAGCGCGCCCCACGTCGCGAAGGCCTTCTCCGCCGCCGCGTAGGCCGCGTCGACGTCCGCCGCGCCGGCCAGCGCGATCTCCGCGAGCTTCTTCTCGTTGGCGGGATTGATGGAGTCGAAATACTTGCCCGACTTCGGCGCAACGAACTCGCCGCCGATGAAGAGGTCGTAGCGCGGCTTGAGCTTCGGGTCCGCCGTCTCGGGCGCGGGGTCGAACTCCCACAGGTCGCCGAAGATCAGTTCGGGCGCGGGACGACCGCGGCGCACGGGCGCGCGGGTGGATTTTTTCGCGGAGGAAAGGGTCGGCATGGTGTTGGACCACTGATGCACACTCGTTGTCACTGACGGTTCAGGACATCGGCGCCCATCGGTGAAGAGGGGTGGTTAATAGGATTCGGCCGCCTCGCTGAAGTAATAAGGCGCCTGATACGCGCCGGTTTTCTCCTTCTCCAGCTGCCGGAGCAGGTCGTTGAGCAGGGAACTCGCGCCGAAGCGGTAGCGCGTGTTGTTGAGCCACGCGTCGCCGAGCGTCTCCTTCACCGCGACGAGGAAGGTCAGCGCCTGCTTCGCCGTGCGGATGCCGCCGGCCGGCTTCATCGCGATCGCCACGCCGGTGTCGAGATAGTGGTCGCGGATCGCGTCGATCATCACCTGGTTGTTGCCGAGCGTGGCGTTGAGCGAGGTCTTGCCCGTGCTCGTCTTGATGAAGTCGCCCGGCCGGATCACGCGCATCGCCAGAAAACTCGCCGCGCGGATGTTGTCGTAGGTCTCCAGCTCGCTCACCTCGAGGATCACCTTCAGCGTCGCCGCCCCGCAGGCCTCCACCACGGCCGCGATCTCGTCCTGCATCTCGCCGAACTCGCCGGCCAAAAACGCCCCGCGGTTGATCACCATGTCGATCTCGTCCGCGCCGTCCGCCACCGCCGCGCGCACTTCCGCGAGCCGCGTCTTCAGCGGCGCCTGCCCGCTCGGAAACGCCGTCGCCACCGAGGCGATGCGCACGTCCGACTTCAGCCCGAGCGCCTTGCGCGCGTGTCGCACCATCGACGGGTAAACGCACACCGCCGCCACCCGCGGGCACTCCAGGTCCGCGTCGTGCGGCGCGAGCGCCTTCCGGCAGAGCGAGGCGACCTTGCCCGGCGTGTCTTTGCCCTCGAGCGTCGTGAGATCGACCATCGAGACGGCCGTCTTCAGGCCCCAGACCTTGGCGGCTTTCTTGATCGAGCGCGTGCCGTATTTGGCGACGCGCTCCTCGATGCCGACGGCATCCACCGTGCCGACTTCATCGAACAACCGCCGAAACGCGGCGGGCGGAGACTTGGCGAGCATGCCGGCGACTATCGCCACGCACTTCCCTGAAACAAACGAAAACTCGCCGCCCATCCCCGCCGCCGCGCCGCTCATCGTCCGCCGCCTCGCCCCCGCGCCGCCGCAGCGCTTTCTCCCCGCCATGCCCCGTCGCATCAGCCGCCTCGCCACCCGTCTCGCCACAACCGCCCGCGCCGGCCTCCGCCGTCTCGCCGTCTATCTCTGGCGCGACTGGGTCCGCCCGCTCGCCCTGCCGTTTCTCCTCATCACCGCCGCCAAGTCCGCCCTCGCCGACATCAACTACGTCCCCTCCGGATCGATGCAGCCGACCATCTTGCCCGGCGACGTCGTCGTCATCGACAAACTCGCCTACGACCTGCGCGTGCCCTTCACCTTCGCCCGCCTCGCCCGCTGGGCCGACCCCGCCCGCGGCGACATCGTCGTCTGTTTCTCCCCCGAGGACGGCACCCGCCTCGTCAAACGCATCGTCGCCCTCCCCGGCGACACCGTCGAGCTGCGCGACGACGTCCTCTGGCTCAACGGTATCCGGCAAACTTACACGCCGCTCCCGCCCGCGGCCCCCGGCGTCCGCGACCACCCCGCCGCCGAGCGCGCGTCCGCCGTCTTCGCCCGCGAACACCTCGCCCCTTCCGATGCGTCCGCCGCGGGGGGCCGCCCCCCCCCCCCCCCCCCCCCCCCCCCCCCCCCCCCCCCCCCCCCCCCCAGGGCCCCCCCCCCCCCCCCCC
>JBILLY010000181.1:0-7786 GCA_044375835.1 Opitutaceae bacterium | reverse complement strand
CCCAGTCGCCGGAGTTCTCGGTTTCCTCGCCGAGCGTATTCTTGTTCTCGTGGTTGGCGCCGAAGTAGAGGCCGAGGCGGCCGTCGAGCAGCACGTCGCCCACGCCGAGGGTGGCGGACGGGCTGTATTTACGGGTGTATTCGTTGAACGCGACCTTGGCGCCGACGCGGTAGGCGCGGCGACCGTAGTCGAAACCCGTCGGCGTGCGCAGGTCGATCGTGCCGCCGATCGCGTCGGCGTCGTAGGCCGGCGTGAGCGTTTTGGACACCGTGACGCCCTGCAGGCCGTCGGCGGACATGGTGTCGAGCGAGAGGGAGCGGTTGTTGGCGTTCGGGGTCGAGGCGCGGACGCCGTTGATCGTGTAGACGTTGAGGCCGCTATCGAGACCGCGGATCGCGACCGTCTCGCCCTCGCCGGTCTGCTGGTTGTTCACGAGCGAGATGGAGGAAATGCGTTTGAGGGCCTCGGCGACATTGCTGTCGGGGAGGCGGCCCATCGAGTCGGCGGAGACGACGTTCGAGATATTGCTCGCGGCGCGCTGGACGTTGAGCGCGCGGGCCTGCGCACCCGCGGCGCCCTCGACGGTGAAGGCCGTCAGGCGCACGATTTCGCCGCCGAGGGTGACGTGGTGGACGGCGACGGCGCCGGCGGCGACGGCGATTTTGACGGTCTTACTCTCGTAGCCGAGGTAGCCGACGACGAGATCGCGTTCGCCGGGGGGAATGCCGGAAAGCGCGAAGCTGCCGTCGGGCGCCGTGTAGGTTTCGAGCGCGGTGCCGGTCACGGCGACTTTGGCTCCGACGAGCAGGGCGGCGGTGTTGGCGTCGGACACGCTGCCGGAAATCGAGCCGGCGGATTGCGCGTGGCCAAGCGTGGCGGCAACGAGCCAGCCGAGCGGAAGCAGCCAGAGTCGGAGCGGGCGGAAAGTCGGGTTCATGGGGTTCGTGGGCGGAGTGTTTTCGACAGAGGAACCAATTTCGCAGGGGCCGGTGGCGGCGGCGTGGCGGCGGCGTCACGATTCGGCGACGAAGGTCCGGAGATCTGCCGCGCGCAGCCAGCCGCCGAGGCGTGCCGCACTGCGGTTGGCCAGCACCTGGGCGCGCTCGCCCGCGGGATCGCCGAGGCAGCTGAGCACGAGATCGGCGGTGGAGAAGTCCTCCTCCGCCGTGTAGCCGCTCACCGTGACGATGCAGGCCATGCCTGCGGCCTTGGCGGCGACAAGGCCGTTGTTGGAATCCTCGATCACGACGCACGCGCCCGGCGCGACGGCGAATCGCTGCGCGGCGAGCAGATAGATGTCGGGTGCGGGTTTCTTCTTCGCCACAATATCGCCGCCCAGCGCGAACGAGAAGCGCGCCGCGATCTCCGCGCCGACGGCGTGGCGGAGCATCGCCTCGACCGAATCCGGCGCGGAGGTCGAGGCCACGGCGAGCCGCCAGCTCGCGTCGAGCGCCTCTCGGGCGAGGCGAGCCACCCCGGGCCGCGCCGGGATGCGCGCCGAATTCACGAGCGACCGGAAGATTTCGCTCTTCTTCCTGTGCCACGCGGCGAGCAGGTCTTGGCGCGCACCGGCGGAAGCAGGAACGGGAAAAACGCGCCGAAACGCCGGCTCCTCGAACAGGCTCGCCATGCGCTCCTTGCCGCCGCCGATTTTCAGCTTCCGGCCGTATTCCTCGACCGACCACTCCCACGGCACGCCGAGTTCGCGCCACATCCGGTTGAATGCCGGCAAGTGCCCGTGCCGCTCGGTGTCGCCGAGCACGCCGTCGCAGTCGAAGATCAGGCAGCCGCTCATCGCGTCACGGCGCCTTCCCCGCGCTGCCGAAGGTGCGCATGTAGCCGGCGGCCATCGCGCAAACTTCCTTGCGCACCGCATCGTGCAGCTTCGCGGGATCGTGCTGCGTGGGGTTCGCGTTGAGGTGGTTCCGCAGGCCGTCGGCGTAGGTGATTTTCAACTGCGTGGAGATGTTCACCTTCACCGCGCCGAGGCGGATGAGGGCGCGGAACACCTCGTCCTTCAGGCCCGTGCCGCCGTGCAGCACGATCGGTCGCGGCTCGGCGGCGACGATTTCCCCGACCCGCTGGAAATCGATCTTCGGCTCATGCTTGTAGACGCCGTGCGCTGTGCCGATGGCCGGCGCAAACGAATCGATCTTCGTCGCGCGCATGAACGCCACCGCCTGGTCGAGCGGCACCACGGCAGCCTTGTCTTCGGAGCCGACGCCGTCCTCGACGCCCTCGACTGCCTCGAGTTCACCCTCGACCGCCACGCCGTGCCGGTGCGCGAGTTCGACGACCGCGGTGGTCTGCGCGAGATTGTCGGCGTAGTTCAGGTGCGAGGCGTCGAAAAGCACCGAGTTCCACCCGGCCGCCACGCACGCCTCGATCATCGCGCGGTCCGGACAGTGGTCGAGGTGCAGCGTCGCCGGGATCGGCACGCGGCGCGCGATGTCCTGGAACATCTCCCGCAGCAGCCGCACGCCGAGTTGTTTCACGGTCCTGACCGAGACCTGGACGATGACCGGCGAGCGCGTCTCCGCCGCCGCCTCGAGCACGGCGAGCATCGTGAGATCGTTCACGATGTTGAAGGCGCCCACGCCGTAACGGCGGGCGAACGCGTCGCGCAAGATCTCCTGCATCGGGACGGCGGGCATGGTCCCATCCCGCGATGCCCGCGCCGCGACCTCAAGCGGCCGGGGTGTTCGGTTTCCGCCTTTGTGCGGGACGGTCCCTGGCTTTTTGGCCATGGCGGCTACGGCCGGATACCAATCGCGCCCGGAAGCCGAACCGAGCCTATGCCACCGGCGCGGCCGTTGCGGGTTCCGGCCTCGTCCGGGCCGGCGCCTTGTCGCTCGGCCGGCGGTCGTGCTTTGTCGTGGCGGTGGTCCGCCGGGCGGCGGAGTTCGGCGTCGCCGCGCGGCAAGCCGGTGCGGGCGTGCTGTCGGGATCCGGCAACACCACTTCGCCGGTTTGCCCCGCTCTCCTCGGTCACGAGCGTGCCGTAGGAGGATCCGGTCCCGGCCGCCGATCGATCCGCGTGGCCGCTGCCACGACTGGTCGCGCCCTTTTCCCGGTCGGGGTTCAGCAGAGCCTGACGCCCGTCCGTAACCTATGTCGCCGGTTCGTCGCCGAAATCGTCGAAGACCGCACCGTTGCGACGCTCTTTCCCAGAAAGGGGGCATCGTCGCCCGTTGAGGATGTGGGCTGGCGCCACACGGTCCGAGCACGCTCCGGCCGCACGTTCTCCCGGGTTTCAACCCTGCGGTGTATCCGGTGTGCCAGTCGCCCTCCGCCCGCGTCGTCACCGTCAACTCCTTCCGCCACCATGTCGTTTCACCTCCCTGCCAGGCTCCTCCGCTCCTTCACCGCGCGCCTTGTGCTTGTCCTCGGATTCGCCGCCGGGCTGCCGCGGACCGCACATGCCCAGACCTTCGGCACCGTCACCGGCGCGGTCACCGAAGCCGGAACCTCGGCCCCGCTGGCCGGCGCGCGGCTCGCGATCGCCGGCACTGCGCTCGAAGTCTATTCCGCGCGCGACGGCAGCTATACATTCCCGGCGATGCCGGTCGGGGAAATCGAACTGCAGGCGTCGTTTCTCGGCCGCGGGAGCCAGACGCTGAAGGTTCGGGTGGTCGCCGGGAGAGCGACCGTGCAGGACTTCGCGCTCGGCGCCGACATCGTGCGGATGTCCGCGTTCACCGTGGAAGGCGCCGCCGGGGCACAGGCGAAGGCGCTCAACGTCCAGCGCGCCGCGTTGAATGTGACGAACGAAGTGGCGGCGGACACCATGGGCCGGTTGCCGGACAGCAATGTCGCGGAGGCGCTGAAGCGCATCAGCGCGATCTCCCTCGTGGTCAACCAGCAGACGGGCGAGGGCGAGACCGTCGCGGTGCGCGGACTCAGCAGCGGTCTCAACGTCTATACGGTGAACGGCGTGCGGGCCGCGACGGCCAACACCGGCAACCGCGATGTATCGCTCAACACGATGACCTCGGAGGGCCTGCAAGGCGTCACGGTGGCGAAGACGTTGACCCCGGACTACGACGCCGACGCCATCGGCGGCACGATCGATCTGCGGACGCCGACCGGATTCGATTTCGGGCGGCGGACGGTGCGGGCTTCCGCCGGCATGGGCTACAATACGTTCGCCCGGGAATTCAACCCGGCGTTCACGGCGGGATTTGCGGATGTGATCGGTGGCGGCCGGCTCGGTCTCTACCTCGGCGCCGGCTACGACCGGAAGCAGACCTTGGCGGAGGAGGTCGCCAACGGCGGCAGCAGCCAGTGGGAGCCCTACCGCTATTTTCCCACCACGAGCGTTTTCGTCGACCCCGATACATTCCAGATGCAGGGCGTGGAACTCGACCGCTGGGAAGACCGCATCGAGCGCAAGAGCGTGAACGGCTCCGTCGATTGGAAGTCGGGCGACGCGCTCAAGCTGCACCTCCGGGTCCAGCACTCGGCCTACCGCCAGTCGGACAACGGCGACACGCTGGTGGTCCGGATGCAGCCGGAGCCGCTCGGCTTCGGCACGTTGGTCCAGACCGTGCCGACCGACGGGACATTGCCGCAGCCGAGGGTCGTGGGAGTCGATGCGAGCAAGGGCAACGTATACCAGTATGGTCCGGGCCAGGTGGTGGATCAGGATCGCGACGGACTGATCACGGACCGCGACCGGCGGAATGCCGCCAACAGCGGCCCGGCGCGGGTTGCGGGCGGGCGCGGGGCCACGGACGGACTCTACTCGCTCGGCGGGGCCTCGGGGGTTTGGGATCCGCGCGCATTCCTCGTCACGCGGAGTCTCGCCTACCGGGAGTTCGAATCCGTCACCACGCAGATGGATTTGGGCGGTAGCCTGCGATTGGGCGACTACCGGCTGGACGGCAACGCGGCCTATTCCCGCGCGCGCAAGGATACCCCGGTTTCAGCGTCGCTGGGTTTCACCTCGGCGAACACGGCGCCCTTCACCACGACCCGGATGAGTTTCACGAATCCCGAACCGGAACGGCCGGTATGGCATCTGCCGGCTACGGCCGCAGCGGCGGTCTACGACGAGAATCTCTTCGAGTTCACCGGGGCGGGGGCGACCCAGACTTGGGCGACGAATACGATGGAGCTGCTGCAGGCCAACCTGCGGCGCGATTTCCGGGCCGGCGGGCTGCCGGCCTTTGTGAAGATCGGCGGCAAGTTCCGGCGCGACACGCGCGATATCGACGTGAACACGCTCGCCAGTCCGACGCGGCGCGCGATCCGTCTGGCGGACGCGAGCGACCTCTTCGCGTTCCGGGAATCCTCGCTGCTCGGCACCTACAACTACGGCCCGATCGGCGACGGTCCGGCCCTGACGCGCGCAATTCTGGGCGGCGATCCGAAGCTCTTCTCGGCGTCGCCCTCGGTCGCGGCGCTGACGAATCTGCGTTCGGACCGGACCGGTCGCGAGGAGGTTGCCGCCGGCTACCTCATGGCGGGAATGACCGTCCGGCGTTGGGAATTCCTCGCGGGTGCACGGGCGGAGGGCACGCGCGTCGAAAACACGGTCTGGCGGACCGGGCGTCGCGATCCGGCGGGGGCGACGGCACAGTCGCGCTACGAGGCCGCCACGGGCACGTCGGGTTTCGCCGAAACGCGCGCGAGCTACCGCAACGTGACGCCGAGCGCCCACCTCAGCTACCGCCGGAGCGAGCGCATGGTGTTCCGGGCCGCGGCCTGGAGTTCCATTGCCCGACCGGAGTATCGCTACATCGAGGCCGGGGAGACGTATAATTTCAACGCGAACGGGGAGATCACGTCGATCACCCGCGGAAATCCGGCGCTCAAGCCGGCGGAGGCGCGCAACTTCGACCTGGGTTTCGAATACTATACCCGGGACGGCGGCCTCGTTTCCCTCGGCGTCTACCACAAGCGGATCCGCAACTTCATCCTCGGGGACAACGGCGAGAGCGCGGCGGTCGTGGGCGCGGTGGACAACCTGCCCGTGCCGGTCACCCAGCCGAAGAACGGTTCGGCCGCCGAAATCACCGGCGTCGAACTGACGTTCCAGCAACAGTTGCGCACGTTGCCCGCACCGTTCGACGGGTTGGGCGTCGCGATGAACCTGACGCTCCAGACATCGGCCGCCGAAACCGGAATTCCGTTCCGGGAAGGTCGCCGCGTGGAGTTCATGAATTCGCCCGAGCAACTCTGGAATGCCGCTCTCTCCTACGAGAAGGCGGGCTGGGAGGCGCGCTTTGCGGCGAGTTTCAACGGCGCCTACATCGAGGACCTGCGGGCCCACGCGGTGGACAAGTGGATCCAGGCGCGCACGCAATACGACTTCAAGCTGAGCCGCCGGATCGGCGCCGGGTGGCGCGGTTATTTCGAGATCCAGAACCTGACGAACGAACCGGTCTATTGGGCGACCCACGGGCGCAAGATCACCAACGTGAAGGACTATACGGAAGTCGGCACCACCTTCGTCGCCGGCGTCAGTTGGGCGCGATGAGCGGATCGCTCCGAATCGCCGGCGAGCCCTTCGGTGACCGCGGCGGCAGCGCCGACATCGAGGGCCCGCGATTCACGCCCGAACTCGGCCGCACGCTCCGGGCGGCATCGTCGAAAACCGCCGCGCTCCCCCTGCCGTTCGCGGAAACGTAACACCTCCCGGCCTTGCGGCGGCTTTGCCACCGTCACCACCTTCATCCCGATGCGATTCCCCGCTCCGCTCCTCGCCACCCTCGCGTTTGCGCTCGCGCTCGCCGCGCCGGGCACCGGCGCCGAGATCCCCTCCAACCCCGAACCGCGCTGGTGGCGGGGCAATCTCCACACCCACTCGCTCTGGTCCGATGGCGACGGTTTTCCGGAGATGATCGCCCAATGGTATCGCGACGCGGGCTATCATTTCCTCGCTTTCTCCGATCACAACCTCCTCAGCCAGGGCCATCGTTGGATGACGATCGAGGCGGTGCGCGCCAAGACCAAGGGCGAGCCGTGGCGCGGCGCCGCCTACGTCCCGCGCGACGCCTACACGGACTACCTCGGGCGCTTCGGGCCGCACTGGGTCGAGACGCGCCCCGGCCGTGCGGCCGGCTCCACCGAGGTCAGACTGAAACCGTTCGACGAATACCGCGCGCTCTTCGACGAGGCCGGACGCTTTCTCCTCATCTCCTCCGAGGAGATCACGCATCGGGCAGCCGACCGGCAGGACATCCACATGAACGCGACCAACCTCGTCGAACTCATCAAACCCATCGACGGGCCCACGGTTCGCGACGTGATGAACTCGCACCTCGCCGCCGTCGCCGAATCCGCCGCCCGCACGGGCCGCGAGATCCTCGTCCACGTCAACCACCCCAACTACAAGTGGGGCGTCACCGCCGAGGATCTCGCCGCCGTCGTGCGCGAGAATTTCTTCGAGGTCTGGAACGGCGTCGAGGGCGACAACGATCCCGGCGACGTCGACCATCCGTCCACCGACGAGATCTGGGACATCGCCAACACCCTCCGTCTCGCCGGCGCCAAGGCGGCTCCGCTCTTCGCCGTCGCCACCGACGACTCGCACGACTACCAGGGCAACAAGCGCCGCGCGCTTCCCGGCCGCGCCTGGATCATGGTGCGGGCCCGCCACCTTTCGCCGGATGCGCTCATCCGCGCGATGCGCGCCGGCGACTTTTACGCCTCGAGCGGCGTCACCCTCGACGACGTGACCTACGATGCCGCGTCGCGCCGGCTCTCGCTCGCGATCCAGGCCCACGGCACCGAGACGTTCGTCACGCGCTTCGTGGGGACGCGGCGCGGCGTCAGCCTCGCG
>JBILLY010000180.1:0-7792 GCA_044375835.1 Opitutaceae bacterium | reverse complement strand
GAAGTGGCGGTTGGCGCACTGGACTTTGAAGCTGTGGCGCGCGAGCAGGCGCTCGAGGGCGGGCAGTTCGGAGACGGCGCGCGACCAGTGGAGGTTGAGGATGAGATCGTAGCGGTGGCGGTTGCCGAAGGCGGTGAACCAGAGGTAAACCATGAGGCCCGCGATCACGAGCGTGCCGACGATGGCGGTGGAAAATTTCTGCGTGCCGCAGGCCATGCCGAGGACGATGACGGCGAGCACGTAGGAGGTGTCGAGGGTGTCGCGGAGGATATTGCGGAAGCGGACGATCGCGAAGACGGCCATGAGGCCGAAGGCGGTGACGAGGTTGTTGGAGAGCACCATCAGCACGAGGGCCACGATCACCGGCATCAGAATCAGCGAGACCACGAACGAGCGGGAGTAGGAGATCCCGCTGTGGGTGAACATGTAGACCCAGGCGATGATCTGCCCCATGAGGAAGGCGAGGAGCATCGCGAGGAGGACGGTCTGGAAGCTGGTGGGCGCGATTCCGTAATCGCCCTGCAGGAGTGCGTTCATGCGCGGCGGAGGTTACCGGGACGTTTCCGGTTCAGGCAATGGCGGGGGCGGTCGAGGCGACCGAGGCCGGGCGGCGGGCGCCGGCGGTCTGTTTGCCGGCGCGGACCTGCAGGCCGACGCCGCGGTTGGAGACGCGGTGTTCGCCGAGCAGGAGGACGCCTTTGGCGTATTTCGGGGCGCCGCCGCGGACGAGGCCGAAGGTGCGGACCATCTCGGAGCACCACGCGGGCAGACGGTCGATGAACTTGAGTTCGAGCACGACCTGGTCGCCGAAGGGCTTTACGGCGGTGTCGAGGTGGGTGAGGAGGGCGTGGCCGAATTCGGGCTCGCAGAGCACGTCGCGGTCGAAGGTGACGCGGAGGGCATTGTTGACCGGGCTCATCCAGGCTTCGCGGCGGTAGGCGACGTGGGACTTGGGGGTCGCGCGCAGGCTGTGGATGAGGCGGCAGAATTCCTGGAGCGCAAAGAAGTGTTTGGCGTCGGGCTGGGCGAGATGCTTGAGCTGCGGCGGGGCGCCGGCGAGGAGCGGTTGCACGGCGTCGCGGCGGACCTTGGCGCGCATCTTGGAGATGATCTCGTTGGTGCGGCGCTTGATTTCGAAATAAACGGTTTCGTCGGCGTCGCTGTAGTAGCGGACGCGGAGTTTGAAGCGGTTTTTCTCGCCGGTCTGGACGGCCTGGTAGGTGACGAGGTCGGGCGAATCCAGGTAGAGGGAGTGGACCGGATAGGCGTTGTCGGGAAAGGTCGCCGCAAACTCGTCGGGCTTGAGGTAGCTACGGAGGTGCTGGCGCACCGCGCAGGCGGTCTCTTCGCGAACCAAGTATTTCAGTTCGAAGCGCTGCGTTTGTAGTTTGTCCGTGGCCATGAGTGAGGTGCGCCGGAGTTGACGCTATCGTAACAGGATTGTTTCAAAGTCGCCCGCGGTCGGTCCGTCAGGTCGCCGCCTTATGGGTTGGTCGGGGTGAGGTAATGCGGCGCGCGGCCGCTTGGGCAGCAGGGGGTTGCGTGGGTTTCGGGGCGGGGTGGGCCGGTGGGGCGCCGGAGCGCGCGGGAAGATTTCACGCAGAATTTGCGAACGCGCAGGAGGCTGGCGAGCCCGGAGATGGGCCGGTTCCGAGGGGGGCGGCGGCGGGGGCGGGCCGCGGCGGCCGGGGCACGTTCAGGGTTGGCGCTCGAAAATGAATCCGCCGACGTAGAGCAGCGGAGTGGCGTCGGTGGCGGCGGCGCTGCGAAAGAGAAAACAAAGGTAGCGCCCGGTCGGGCCCGGGGCGGCGTCGCCGGCGGGTGCGAGTTCGAGGGTGTGGGCGGCGAGCTGCCAGCGGCCGGAGACAGCACGGTGATCGGCGGTGGTCCACTCGGCGCGACCGTCGCCGGCGAGGGTGAGTTCGGCGGGGGTATCGGGGAGGTTGGCGCGGAGCGAGAAGGCGGCGCCGCGGGTGTAGCGGCCGGCCAGTTGGGCGGGAGCGGGCGCGGCGGAAACGGGCACAAACTGCCAGCCTTGCCACGTGAAACCGCCGGCCGCGGCGGTGAGTTTGGCGTCGAGCCGGGCGCCGTCGGCCCACGCGACCGTGAGCACGTCGCCCTGCAGGGTGGCGGTGGCCCGGCGGGCCTCCGCCGGGATCCGACCGTCGGCCGCGAAGCCGTGGATCGGGTCGAGGGCGACGGCGCCGTCGTCGGCGAAGAACCAGAGGCTGCGCTCGGGTGCGAGCACGCCCGGCGGCAGTCCGGCCGGCGTGGCGAGGAAGAGGCCGCGGGGCAGCGCGGTGTCGACGGTGAGGATAGCCGGGGCGGAGGAGGCCGGTGCCGCGGGGAGGGCGGCGCGCGCGGCGTCCATACGGGCGAGCAGGGCGGCGAAACGCGGGTCGCGGTGCAGGCCGGCGAGGTCCGGATCGCCGCGCGCGTGCGTGGCGTCGACGAAGCCGAGGTCGACGGCGCGGGTGAGCGCGGCGAAGGCCGGGTCGATCCGGGCGGCACCCGCGCGGGCTTCGATGCAGGCGAGGTTGTAGTGGTGCACCGGATTGCCGGGCTCCCAGAGGATGACTTGGTCGCAGAGGTTGCGGGCGCGGGCGAAGACGCCGGCTTCGAGGGCGGCGAACATCGCGGCGTAGACCTCGTCGATCGCGGCTTGGCGGGACGCGGTCGGGGGTTGGGCGCGCAACGGTGGCGTCAGCGGGGCAGGGGCGAATCCCGGCGACAGCAGCAGGCAGACGGCAAGGAAGCGGCGCATGGCGCGATACGGGGCGGAAGCGGACGCGGGCGCAAGGCCGCGCGCGGACCCGGGGCGCCGGCCCGGCGCCGGGCGGCGGCGCTCAGCTGGCGACGGCGAGCGGAGCCGTGACACCGCGGAGCCGGCCGGTGGCGGCGGACAGGCGGACGGTCGCACCGGCGGAGGACGTGGTGACGAGCGTGTCGCCGTCGAGACCGACGAGGGCGGCGCAGGGATCGGACGTCTCCGGCCACTCGGCCATCCACAGGAGGCGGAAACCGGCGTCGAGGCAGTAGAGATTGGGCAGACCGGGCAGGAGGCCGAAGGTGTGCTCGCGGACGAAGTAGCAAAGCTCGCCCGGGAGAAACTCCACCACGGCGGTGGCGAGCGGGGAGTGGCCCACGCGCCGCGCGCCGGTGCGCGTGAGTTGGCAGAGGGATCCTTCGATGACGGCGACGGCGGGGCTGGAGGTGGTCACGGCGGAAGCGGGAGGGAAAAAGGAGCAGGCGGGGCGCGGGTGGGCGACACATTTTTTCGGGCCGCAAGGGGTTCGTGGATACGCGGAAACGGGCCGTGCGGCGGGCGGGCGGGATTCGCGGGGCGGAGCCGCCGGGCGCGGCAAATATCGGTCCGGCCGGAGAAAAAGCTTCCGGCGCGCGGGGGGCGTGGGCTTGTCTGGTGGTTTCGCGTTTCGTGCCGGTTCCCCGCTTCCATCTTCCTCCGCCCCCGCGCTGGGCGTTCGCCCTCGTCGCGTGCGCGGCGTTTGCGTTTCTGGCGAGCGTCTATGTGCGCATCTGGACGCCGGAGCACGGCATCACGAAGCTGCTGCGGGTGGGGCGGGAGTTCGACGACCGCGGCACGGCGGTGTTCAAAGCGACGCCGAAGTTCATCGACCCGTATCCGGCGCACCGCTGGGGCTTCGACGGGCAGCTCTACGCGGAGATGGCGCTCGACCCGTTGCTGCGCGATCCGGCGCTGCACCACGCGCTCGACGATCCGCTCTACCGCGGGCAACGCATTCTGCTCTCGTGGCTGGCGTGGGCGCTCGGGCTGGGGCAGCCCTTCTGGATCCTCAACGCCTACGCGGCGATCAACCTGCTCTTCTGGATCGGCTACGCGTGGCTGGCGGGGCGGTTGTTCGCGCCGCACGGGTGGGCGGGGCTGGCGGGCTACGCGGCGGTGCTCGCGACCTGCGGCGTGATCGAGTCGATGCAGGCGTCGTTGACGGACCTGCCGAGCTTCACGCTGATTTTGGCGGCGATCATGACGGGCGGGACGGCGGGCGCGGGGATTTTGGCGGCGGCGGCGCTGGTGCGCACGACCTCGCTGATCGGGTTCGTGGGGCTGATGGAGTTTCCGCCGCCGTGGCGGGAGTTTTTCAAAAAGAACCTTGTGCGCGGCCTGATCGCGGTGGTGCCCGTCGCGCTGTGGGTGGCGTATGTCTTCTGGCGCTTCCGCGGGCGCGAGGCGGGGTTCGACGGCGGCAATCTCGCGGCGCCGTTCCAGGGCATGATGGAGAAGCTGGGCGAGTTTTCGGTGACGGCGGTGCACGGGCCGATCCGCTGGCACCGGTTGTTTTTCGAGATCTACAAGAGCTACGAGCTGCACGCGCTGCTGACGATCATCGCGGTGACGGTGCAGAGCGTGTATCTGCTGTTGCACCGCGAGTGGAGCAACCGGCTGTGGCGCTGGGCGGCGGTCGTCGTGGTGTATTTCTCGTGCATCAGCTTTCTCTCCTGGGAGAGCCATTTCACGATCACGCGGCACGCGCTGCCGATGACGCTCGTGTTCAATTTGCTGTTGGCGCTGCGGCCGACGAAGGCGTGGCTGATCTGGTTTCTGCTAGGGAACTGTTTCGTGCCGTTCGGCGTGCGCTACTTCGACCAGATGGCGGTGAAGGCGTCGCCGGCGGCGCCGGTGGAATTTGTGGTCGAGGCGGCGCCGGGCGCGCCGGCGGTGACGGTGCGCTACGGCGACGGCTGGTCGGAGCAGCTGTGGTGGCCGGACAAGACCTGGCGCTGGGCGCGGTCCGGCACGGCGACGCTGGTGCTGACCAATCCGGGCACGGCGCCGGTGCAGGCGGAGCTGCGCGGGCTGCTGCAGTCGTTTCACCTGCGGGATTTCCGGGTGGAAGCGGGCGGGCGGACGTTGTGGGCGGGCGGGCTGCCGATCGGGCGGCGCGTGAAGGCGTTCGGCCCGATCGAGCTGCCGCCGGGCGAGACGAAGGTGACGTTCACGGCGTCGGGCGAGCGGTCCAAGGCCGACGACGGCACGCCGGGCGAAGTCTTTTTCAAACTGGAAGGGCCGATGCTGCGCGTGCGGGCGCGCTGAGGCGCGCGGCGCGGAGGGGGCGCGGGGGCGTTTTGGTTCTTGCGCCGGGCGGGGCGGTTTGCGGCCATGAGCGTTCGCCGATTTCCAAGACCATGATCGCTCCCGAAACCTTCAACCACATCGAAAACATCAAGAAGCGCGCCGGGCATCTATGGAGGTTTCTTTGACTGCGAACAAAAGCAGCGGGAAATCGAGGCGATGGAGGCCCAGCAGGGCGCGCCTGATTTCTGGCAGAACAACGACCGGGCGCAGAAGCACATCGCGAAGCTCAACGGCCTGAAGAAAGCCATCCTGCCCGTCATCGCCTTCCAGCGGAAGGCGGACGACATCGGCGTGATGCTGGAGCTGGTCGAGGCCGCGGACGGCGCGGAGCGCGAGAGCTACGAAAAGGAAATCACGACGACGGTCGCGGCGCTGATCGAGGAGCTCGACGCGCTGGAGATCGCGTCGTTCCTGACCGGGCAATTCGACCGCAACAACGCCATCTTCTCGATCCAGTCGGGCGCGGGCGGCACGGAGTCGAACGACTGGGCGGATATCTTGTTCCGCATGTATAACCGTTGGGCGGAGCGGCGCGGCTTCACGGTGGAGCTGATGGACGTGCAGGCCGGCGACACGGCGGGCATTTCCAAAGCGACGATCCTCATCAAGGGCGAATACGCCTACGGCTACGCCAAGGCGGAGCGCGGCGTGCACCGCCTCGTGCGCATCAGCCCCTTCGACTCGAACAAGCGGCGGCACACGTCGTTCTGCGCGGTCGACGTGGTCGCGGAGGTGACGGACGAGATCGAGATCGAGATTCCCGACGGCGAGATCCGCGTGGACGTCTACCGCTCGTCCGGCAAAGGCGGCCAGGGCGTCAACACCACGGACTCGGCGGTGCGCATCACGCACATCCCCTCGGGCATCGTGGTGGTCTGCCAAAACGAGCGCTCGCAGATCAAGAACCGCGCCAGCGCCATGAACGTGCTGAAGGCCCGCCTTTATGAAAAAAAGCAGGACGAGCAGCGCGCGGAGATGGACAAGTTCTACGGCGAGAAAGGCGAGATCGGCTTCGGGGCGCAGATCCGCAGCTACGTGCTGCAGCCCTACCAGATGGTGAAGGACCTGCGCACGGGCGTGAGCACGAGCGACACGCAGGGCGTGCTCGACGGCGACCTCGACCGTTTCGTCAACGCGTGGCTCCGGGCGGGTTGCCCGCGGCACCGCAACAAAGACATCCAGATGGACGAGTAAGCGCGGGCCGGCCCCGCGTCGACGAGCGGCGCGGCGCCGCGGTCCGGAGGCCGGTGGCGATCGCCGCGACCTGCGGCCCGGGCGTCGCATGGGTCGCGGGCGGGCGGGGTGCGGCGCCGGCACGCGCATCGGACCGGCGCGCGGGCGAGGGCGGGGGCGGCGTCCGCGCCGGGTCGTCTCACGCGTGGGCCGCGACGGCTCGGCGGGGACGCCTCGCCCCACCCGTGGCAACGGTCGGTTTCGGGAGGGGCGGTGCGCCGCGCGGGGCGAAGAGCTGCGGCGGCCCCCACGGGCGCCGGGTGCGCCGGCGAAACGGGGCGGGCGGCTTGTGGGTTGGGCGTTGAGTGTTAACGGTGGTCGGACATTTCTCTCCGCCGCCGCATGCCCGCACTCAGCCACGAATCGATCCGCGCCTCGCTCGCCGCCCAGCCGTTGTTCGAGGACAAGACGTGGCAGCTGTCGCCCGAGGCGTGGCCGCTCACGCCGGCGCAGGTGGCGGAGCTGGAGGCGATCGGCGCGGCGTGTTTCGAATTCCAGCAGGCACTCGAGACTTTGTATCTGCGCTCGGCGGCCGGGAAAAATCTGCTGCGCAACAAGCCGTTGCTCGCCCCGTGGGTGGCGGACTACCTCGACCGCGGCAAACCGGCGGCGCTCGTCGCGCACGCGCGCGACCCGAAGAACCGCGGGGCGTTTCCGCCGGTGCTGCGGCCCGACCTGCTGTTGACGGACGAGGGGTTCGTGCTGACGGAGCTCGACTCGGTGCCCGGCGGCATCGGGCTGACGGCGTTTCTCAACCGGCTCTACGGCGGCGGCGCGGGGGCCGGATCCGCGCCGGCCGGGGCGGCGGGGGTGTCTCCGGAAAGCGGAGACGCCGGGGCGATCCTCGGCGCGGGCGACGCGATGATCCGGAATTTCCACGCTGCGCTGGCGGCTTTGCGCCCGGTGCAGCGCAACCCGCTGATCGCGCTCGTGGTCAGCGACGAGGCGGCGACCTACCGGCCCGAGATGGAGTGGCTGGCGCAGCAGCTGCAGCTCGCGGGCAAGCGCGTGTTTTGCCTGCGGCCGGAAGACATTTTTCCGCTGGAGAACGCGTTGTTTTTCGACGTCGAGGGCAACCCGGAGAAGATCGACGTGCTCTACCGGTTCTTCGAGTTGTTCGACCTGGAGAACATCCGCACGCGGAAATTCATCTTCGAGGCGTGGGCGGCGGGCGAGGTGGCGATCGCGCCGCCGATGCGGCATTTCCAGGAGGAGAAACTGGCGCTCGCGCTCTTCCACCACCCGCGGCTGCAGGATTATTGGGCGGAGGCGTTGGGCGGTCGCGCGCTCAAGCTGTTGCGCACCTTGATCCCGGCCTCGTGGATCATGGATCCGGCGCCGCTGCCGCCGGGCGCGGTGCTCGACGGCCCCAAGGCGGGCGGCCGGGCGCTGGGCGATTGGCGGGATCTCATCGGCGCGTCGCAGAAGGAGCGCGACCTGATC
>JBILLY010000179.1:0-7802 GCA_044375835.1 Opitutaceae bacterium | reverse complement strand
CGCCCACCGCCGCGGCGGGCCGGACGAACGCCGGCGAGGAAGCGGTGCTGGCGTGGGTGGAGGCGGGGGTGGCGCGGGCGTCCCACGATTCCGTCGGCGCGGAGAAACTGGCGGAGGCGAGGCTGGCGGAGGCGCGCGCGGCGGGCGACCGGACGGGGGAGACGGCGGCGTTGATCGTGCTGGCGCAGGCGCGCGGGCGGCAGAACGACAGCGCGGCGGCGCACCGGCATTCGGCGGCGGCGCTCGTGCTCGCGGAGGGCCTGGGTTCGGAGGCGCTGTTGCTCGAGGCGCGGCAGATGCGCGCGATGTCGCACTACGGGGCGGACCAATCCGCCGAGGCGATCGCGTTGTTCCTGCAATGCCTGCAGGCGGCCGAGCGCGGCCGGCCGGCGAAACGGCAACCGATTTTGCTCGGGTTGGCGCGGTGTTACCGGGACCTGCGCGATTTCGAGCGGGCGCTCGACCACGCGGGCCGCGCGCTGGCCGCGGCGGAGGAGGAGAAGGACGAGACGCGGATCGACCCGAGCGTCTATGTCCTGGGCGAAATCCATTTCGCGCGCGGCGAGCTGGCGGCGGCGCGGGATAATTTCGCGCGCTCGCTGGAGATCCGGCTCCGCATCGGCATCCCGAGCGAGCGGGGCGACGCGGAGGTGGCGTTGGCGCGGATCGACCTGCGGGAGGGGCGGCCGGCGGCGGCGCTGGCGGTGCTCGACCGCGTGGAACTCGAGCGGCGGCGGCTGCGGGGACGCTGGAAGCACACGCACACGTTGATCGTGCGGGCCGAGGCGCTGACCGCGCTCGGGCGGCTCGACGAAGCGCTGGCCGACGCGCAGCGCGCGCGGGAATTTGCGGACGCCATCGGCACGCCGGGGCTGCTGGCCGACGTCTACGGGCGGCTGGCCGCGGTGCACGAGGCGCGCGGCGAGGCCGCGG
This sequence comes from Opitutaceae bacterium, assembly GCA_044375835.1. Taxonomy (GTDB): domain Bacteria; phylum Verrucomicrobiota; class Verrucomicrobiia; order Opitutales; family Opitutaceae; genus ER46. The sequence goes on along the minus strand of JBILLY010000179.1, from coordinate 6,869 downwards.
CGGCGCTGGCGGCGGCGCGGCGGCATTTCGCGGCGGAGATGGAGGCGCGCGGCATCGTCGCGAACCAGCAGGCGGCGGAGGCGCACGCGCGTTTCGAGGCGGAGCAAAAGGACCAGCAACTCGCCCGGCTGGCGCGGGAAAACGAGTTGCGCGCCGCGGAGGTGCGGGCGGCGGCGGCGGAGCTGGCGCGCAGCCGGACCGAGCGTCTCGCCTACCTGGGCGGGGCCGCGGCCCTGTCGGCCTTGCTGGCGGTGGTGCTCGCGGCCCAGATTGCGCTCCGCCGGGCCGAACGGCGGGTGCTCGCCGAAACGCGCGCGGCGAAGGATGCCGCCGAGCAGGCGGACCGGTTGAAGGGGCGTCTGCTCGCGATCGCGTCGCACGACCTGAAGGCGCCGCTGCGCTCGATTTTGCGCGGCGGCGAGCGGATCGCCGAGGAGCCGGACAACGCGGCGGCCGCCGCGGAGGCGGCGGCATTGATCCAGGGGGCCGGCCTGAGGATGTTCGCCTTGGTCCGCGACCTCATCGATCTGGCCGCGCTCGAACAGCAGGGCCTGGTGCTCCAACGCGGGCCGGTCGATCTCGGCGCGCTGGCGGCCGAGGTGGTCGGTGAATTCCGCGCCCACGCCGAGGCCAAATCCCAATCGCTGGCGCTCGCCGCGGTCGCGGCGCCGGCGCCGGTCTACGCGGACCGGGCGCGGCTGCGGCAGGTGCTCGCCAATCTGGTGGACAACGCGGTGAAGTTCACGCCGCCGGGCGGAGCGGTCAAAGTGACGGTGCGCCGCGCGGCCGCCGCGGCGGTGCTCGAGATCGCGGACGAGGGGCCGGGGTTGACCGCGGACGACCTGGCGCGCGCCTTCCAGCCGTTTTCCACCTTGTCCGCGCAGCCCACCGGCGGGGAGGCTTCGACCGGGTTGGGGCTGCACCTGGCGCACCAGTTCACGCGCCTGCACGACGGCGAACTGAGCGTGCGATCGGTCCCCGGGGCCGGCTCCGTCTTCGTGGTTTCGCTGCCGTGGCACGGGCCGCCGGCGGCCGAGGGCGAGGCGAAATCTCCGGGTCCGGCGTGAGCGCGGCGGGGCGGGTCACGCCGGGAGCGGCAATTCGAGGACAAACGTCGCGCCGCGGCCGGCGGTGCTGTGGGCCGCGATGCGTCCGCCGTGGAGCCGGGCGATCTCCTGCGCGATCGAGAGGCCGAGGCCGTGCGACGGCTCGCCGGCGTCGCTGGGGGTGCCGAGCCGGGTGAACGGCGTGTAGAGGCGCGCGAGGGCTTCGGCGGTCAACCCCGGGCCCTCGTCCGCGACGGCCAGCCGCACCGCCGTCGGGGTCCGCTCGAGCGAGAGGCGCGTGGCGGCGCCCGGCGGGCTGAACTTGATGGCGTTGTTCACGAGGTTGGCGACGACCTGGTGGAGGCGGTCGAAGTCGCCGTGGATCGCGCCCGCGCCGTCGGCAGCCGGCGCGAGGACGAGCGTCTGGCGCCTCGCTTCCGCGTGCCAGCGTTGCTCCGCGATCACGGCGCGGGCGACGTCGGCGAGGTCCATCGGTGCGGGAAACAACGCGAGCCGGCCCTGCTCCAGCGCGGCGCCGTCGAGGAAGTCCCGGGTGTGCCCCAGCACGCGCCGCACCTGGCCCTGGATCAGGTCGAGCTGCCGGCACACGGCGTCGTTGCCCGCCGATTCGGCGCGGACCCGGTCGACGAGGTGGGTGACGTTGGCGAGGGGCGACTTGATGTCGTGGGCGGCGGCGCCGAGGAAACGGGTCTTCAGGCGGTCGGCGTCCTCGGCGGCGAGGCGGGCGGACTCGGATTCGGCGAGGATGCGGCGATTGGTCGCGAGGACGAGGCGTTGGCGCCAGATGACGGCGCCGGCGACGACGGCGCCGGCAAGCAGGAGCGCGCCCAGGCCGGCGAGGCGGGTGCGCTCGGCGGCGAGCACGGCGGCCTGGGCCCCGCGCTCGCGCCGCAGCGTGTCCAATTCGCGCTCGCGCCGGGCGAGGTCGTGGCGGACGCGCAGGTCGTCGAGGCGCGCGCGCGTGGTCTCGTTGACCATGCGTTCGCGGGCGATCGCCGCGTTGCGCTGGGCGGTGAGGGCGCTGCGGTATTGGCCGCGTTTTTCCCAGAGCCGCACGAAGGCGAGGTGGTAGTCGTAGGAGAGCCGGGCGGAGTCGACGGCGCGGGCGATCGCGTAGCCGGCGCGCAACTCGACCAAGGCTTCGTCGAGGCGGTCGAGTTCGCGCAGGGCGCGGGCCAGCGTGAGCTGGGCGTGGGCGAGGTGGTGTTGGGCGCCGTGGGCCCGGTGGAGCGCGGCGGCACGGCGCAGCAGCGGCTCGGCGGCGGCGGGTTCTTTCCGGGCGAGCAGGATGAGGCCTTGGTTGATCAGGACATTGGCGACGAGGGGGGTATCCGGGGAGGGGGAGCCGCGGGCGTGGGTGGCGAGCGCTTCCTCGTAGAGCGCCCACGCGGCGTCGTGGCGACCGGCGGCGAGCTCGATGGAAGCGAGGTTCAGGCGGGCCGTCGCGGCTTCGGTCCAGCGGCCAGCCGCTTCCATGAGCGCGAGGTCCTTGCGGTAGTGTTCGCCGGCCAGGTCGGGCCGTCCGCCGCGCATGAAGGCGAGTCCGATCTCGAGGTGGCGCGCGGAGGGCGCCGGAGCCGCGGGCAGCGCGGCCAGGCCTTCGGCGGCGAGTTGGGCGTATTCGACGGCGGCAGGCCGATCCGTGAGGCCGCCGTAGGCGAGCGCGAGGTTGACGAGGAAACCGACCCGCAGGTCGGCGAGACCCAGGGCGCGGGCGCGGGCCTCGCCGTCACGCGCGAGGGCGAGGAGTTCGCGGTAGGCGCCGCGCTGCTGGTGCAGGGAAGCGAGCGCGAGGTCGGCGCGGAGTTGGTCGCGCGGGGTCGTGGCGGCGGTGCGGCGGGTCTGGGCGGCCTCGAGCTGGCGGGCGAGGGTGCTGTTCCCGTCGGGGAAAACCGCCTTTTGCTCTTCGTCGGAGAGTGAAATCGGTTCGGACTCCGGCCCGGCCGGGGCCGCGGTTTCGGGGCGCGGCGGCTCGGCGGCCGGCGTCCGGATGGCGGCGGCGGCCAGCAGGAGCAGCGCGAAACCGGAACGACGGGGGAGCCGGAGGAACCGTCTGACCTCCGAAGACCGGCGGAGCGGTGTCATCGGGTGGCGCCCGCTCAGTCCAGCCCGTGGCGCACGCACCACCGCACGAGGCTGATGGTGTTGGGCAGCTTCAGTTTCTCGAGCAGCAGGAGGCGGTGTTTCTCCGCGGTGCGGGGATTGAGCTCGAGTTGGTCGGCGATCTCCTTCGAGCGCAGGCCCTGGGCGATCAGGCGCGCCATCGTGCGCTCGCGCTCCGAGAGCACGCCGGGGCCGACCTCGTCTTCGATCCCCGGATGGGAGGACGGCGTCGTAGGGATCGGGCTGACGCTCGCGGCGAAATACAATCCGCCCGACAGCACGCTGATCAGAGCGCGTTCGACGTGATCGAGCGACGAGAGCTTGTCCACGAGGCCGGCGACGCCGAGGGCGATCAGCTCCGCCGGCAACACCGCGTCGACGTAGGTGGTGAGCACGATGATCCTTGTCGGCACCTGCTTGGCGCGCAGCCGCCGGATGATGTCGCGACCGTCGAGGTCGGGCAGCCGCAGGTCGGTGATCAGGATTTCGGGCGGGGCCGCGAGGCAGGCGTCGAGACCGGCTTTGCCCAGCTGGAATTCATCCAGCGCGCGGGGGGCGAAAGTCCGCACGAGCTGCGCCTTGAGCAAATCCCGGAGCAGCACGTCGTCCTCGATCAGCACGAAACGGCAGGCGGTCGGGTCGAGCGCACGGGGCTTGGGTGCGGTGGCGAGGGCGGACACGGCGCGAGAGGAGGGCGGGCGCGGCGGCCGGGTAAAGGCGTAAATTTACGCGGAGGGCGCGTAGATTTCCCGCTTTCGCCGTTCTGGGGGCTTCTCCTTATCGGCCTGCGTGCGGCGTCCGGCCGGTTGTCGCACCTTCCTCCTTTGTCTCCCCTCCCTATGCGTGCTGTTTTGCGCCACATCGGACGTCTGCTGCTCGCCGTCGGCTTGACCGTCGCGGCGCAGGCGTTCCCGCCGAGTCCCCACTATACGTTGTTCGGGGTGGTGCGCGACCAGGTCGGCGCAACCCTCGCGGTCGAGGGCGCGGTGCTGGTGCTGCTCCGCGACAACGTCGAGATCGGCCGCACGCCGATCACCCGCGAGGTCGGCGCCAACGGCAACTACGAGCTCGCGATCAGCATCGACCAAAACCGCGCCGGCTCGCGCACCTACGCCCACACCGCCGTCGCCGCGCAGGGCGTGTTCTCGCTGCTCGTCGAGATGAACGGCGCCAAATTCTACCCGATCGAGGTCAGTGGCACCCTCCGCGCCGGTCAGGGCGGCGAGCGCGTGCGCCTCGACCTCAACCTCGGCGCCGACACCGACGGCGACGGCCTGCCCGACGCGTGGGAAGAGTGGCAGCTCTACCAGGCGGGCAAGCTCCCCGGCGCCGGCGGCTGGGACCTCGCGCTCATCTCCCGCGACGGCGACTTCGACGGCGACGGCGTGTCCAACTACGCCGAATACGTGGCTGGCACCTTCGCCGGCGACGCCACCGAGCGCTTCGAGCTGCGCATCCGGGAAAAAACGACGACCGGCGTGCAGTTCGAGTTCTTCGCCATCACCGGCAAGGTCTACTCCATCGAGGAAAGCGCGGACCTGCGCACGTGGACCGCGGTGCCTTTCGCCACCGCCGTCGGCGGCGCGACCGCGCGCAGCCACCGCGCCGGGGCCGTCGCGATTCTGCCGGCCTACGTCGTGTCCCCGAACGCCACCTCGCGCTTTTACCGCCTCAGCGTGCGATGAAAACTCTCCCGCTCCTCACCGTCCTCGCGTGCCTCGCCTGCGCCGCCTCCGCGCGCGCCCAGTGGCAAAACGTCGTCTACTCGCTCAAGGGCGGGTGGAACGCGATCTACCTCCACGGCGACGCCACGCACGTCTCGCCCGACACGCTCTTCGCCGCCAACCCCGAGATCGTCTCGGTCTGGCGCTGGAACCCCAACCCCAATCCCGTCCAGCTCAACGCCTCGTCCCTCGTGCCCTCGGCCATCTCGCCCGAGTGGAGCGTGTGGGTCCGCGGCGAGCCCACGCAGACGACGCTCGCCTCGCTCCCCGGCCAAAACGCCTACCTGATCCGCTGCACGGGCACGGCGGCCGATTCGTTCACGCTGACGCTTCCGCAACGCATTTTGCCGCCGCGCAGCACCTGGGTGCGCAACGGCGCCAACTTCCTCGGCTTCCCCGCGAAGCTCGGCACCGCCGGCACGTTTCCCTTCTTCTCGCAGTATTTCGCGACGTTTCCGGCCGCCATCGCCGCCAACACCAAGATTTACAAATACGTCGGCGGCGACCTCGGCCCGACCAACCCGCTCCAGGTCTTCTCGCCGGCCGCCGAGCGCGTCGACCGCAACCAAGCCTACTGGTTCGACGCCACCGTCGTCGGCAATTTCTACGCCCCGCTCGAGATCACCCCGTCCAACCTCGACGGCCTCACCTACGGTCGCACCGGCGCGATCGTCACCGTGCGCGTGCGCAACCGCACCGCCGCCCCCGTCACCGTCACCGTCGCGCCCGTCGATTCCGCCGCGGCCCCCGTCGGCCAGGAAGCCGTCGTCGCGCGCGTGCCGCTCACCCGCCGCGTCTTCAACGCCGCCACCGCGACCACCACCGAGACGCCGCTTGCCGCCTTCGACGAAGTGATCGCGCCGCAGTCCACGGTCGAGCTCACCTTCGGCATCGACCGCGCGGCCATGACCGCGCCCGCCGGCGCGCTCTACGCCTCGTTTTTGCGCTTCACCGACAGCGGCAACCTCCTCGACGTGCTCCTGCCCGCCAACGCCCGCGCCGCTTCGCTGGCCGGCCTCTGGGTCGGCGAGGTCCAGGTCTCCAACGTCCAGAGCCGCGCGCCCGGCGCGACCGGCACCACCACGCCCCGCAGCTACCCGCTGCGCGTGATTCTGCACGTCGACGACACCGGCACCGCGCGCCTCCTCTCCCAGGTGTTCATGGGCAAGCTCGCGCCAGCGCCGCACGCCCTCGGCCTCTGCACCCGCGAGTCCGGCCTGAAGGCCGACGAGAAAGCGTCCGCCACGCGGCTCGTCGCGGTGCACCTGCCGCTCGACACCGAGGTCTCCGTCGGCACCGGCAGCGTGGCGCTCGGCCAGACGCTGGTCCGCACGGTCAGCATCCCGTTCAACGACCGCACCAATCCCTTCGTCCACGCGTATCATCCGGACCACGACAACAAAGACGCGCGCGGCACGCCGCTCTCCGCCGGGATCGAGAGCTACAGCATCGCGCGCGAGTTCCGCTTCGCCTTCACGCTCACTCCGCCGGAGGGCTCGACCGCGGTCGGCTGGGGCGCCTCGGTGATCGGCGGCGACTACACGGAGATCCTCACCGGCCTGCACAAGCAGCCGATCACGGTCAACGGCACCTTCGAGCTGCGCCGCGTCAGCGAGCTCGGCTCCATCACCCTCAACTGAACCGAACTCCCGGAGCCACGAGCCGCGCGCCAAGCGCCCGAAAGCGAGCGCCTCGCGCCCAGCCACCGACCACCCGCCGCCTCCCGCCCCAAGCTCCCGCCTCCCAGCCCTCCGCTCCGCGCTCTCCGCCTTCGCGCATCCTTCCACCTTTTCGCTCCCGCTCCTCATGACGCGCCGCCTCTTCGTCGCCTTGTTTTGCCTGCCGCTCGCGGCTCTCGCGCAAACCTCCGCCGTGCCTGGCCTGATCAACTACCAGGGCCGCGTCGCCGACGCTTCCGGCGCGCTCATCGGCGCGTCCGCCCCGGTCACACGCGTGGTCGCCTTCCGCATCTACG
>JBILLY010000175.1:0-7837 GCA_044375835.1 Opitutaceae bacterium | reverse complement strand
TCGGTCATTCCCCATTCCCCATTCCCCATTCGTCATTCCCCATTCGTCATTCGTCATTCGTCATCAAATCCCCCGCCCACATCCTCTCCCCCACCTCCACTACCCCCGCCCCACCCGTCTCCCGCGTCTCCCACCTCTCCCCTCCTCCGCCCCGCGCCGCCATGTCCGCCCTTCCCCGCCTCCCGTTCGCCTTCGCCGCCCTGCTCGCGCTCGCCCTCGCCGCCCCTACCCGCGCCCAGCTCCAGTGGTCGCTCTACGACGAGACCACCGTCACGTCCGTCACCAGCACCGCCGACCGCGTCTCCGTCACCGTCGCCCCCGGCCAGCGCGTCACCCTCTTCGCCACCAACTTCGTCCCCCTCGATCTCGCCGCCGCCACCGCCGCCCCCGCCGCCGTCTCCGTCACCTTCACCGCCAGCGGCGGCCTCTCCACCCTCGCGTCCGGCACCCGCGCGATCGGCTTCGGCCTCTTCAACTCCGCCGGCACCGCCGCCGCCTTCACCGACGACCCCGGCTACTTCACCTGGATCAACGGCCGCGCCACCGGCTCGCTCCTCGAGCTGCGCCGCCGCAACGCCACCGGCCCCTCCCCAAGCCTCCTCGCCCCCACCGGCGCCTCCTTCGCCAACCTCGGCACCGGCTCCGCCGTCCAGACCGCCGGCGCCCTCGTCGACGGCGTCCCCTACACCCTCACCCTCCGCCTCGTCCGCTCCGCCGCCGGTCTCAGCCTCGGCACCGGCACGGGCACCGACACCGCCGGCGTCTGGCTCCGCGGCGACGGCCTCAGCCAGACCGCCTACACCAACCCCGACACCTCGCCCGCCGCCACGACGTTCAACGAGCTCGGCTTCATGTTCCAGAACACCACCGCCGCCCCCGTCACCCTCACGCTCACCGATGTCGCCGGCCTCACCCCCCTCGCCGCCCCCGTCATCACCTCCCAGCCCACGCAACTCATCCTCAACCCCGGCCAGACCGGCACTCTCGCGGTCACCGCCACCGGCACCCCGCCGCTGACGTATCAGTGGCGCCGTGACGCCGTGCCCCTCGCCGGCGCCGAAGGCGCGTCTCTCGCCGTCACCTCCGCCGGCGCCTACTCCGTCATCGTCTCCAACGCCTACGGCTCCGCCATCTCCAGCGCCGCCACCGTCATCGTTTCGTCCAACCCGGTCCCCGCCACCATCGAGACGCAACCGACCTCCGTCACCGTCGCCGTCGGCCAGCCCGCCGCCTTCTCCGTCACCGCCTTCGGCTCCGCCCCGCTCACCTACGAGTGGCAGAAAAACAGCATCGCGATCGCCGGCGCGTCCGCCAACTCCCTCGCCTTCGGCGCCGTCACCGCCGCCGACGCCGGCGTCTACTCCGTCGTCGTCCGCAACACCGTCTCCGCCGTCGTCTCCAACCCCGTCACCCTCGTCGTCAACACGCCGCCGACCATCGTGACCCAGCCCGCCGGCACCCACGCCGCCCTCGGCTCCGCCGTCCGGCTCGCCGTCGCCGCCACCGCCCCCACCGGCACCCTCGCCTACCAGTGGTCGCGCAACGGCGCCCCGCTCGCCGGCGCCACCGCCGCCACGCTCTCCTTCCCTTCCCTCGCCTCCTCCGAGCTCGGCACCTACACCGTCCGCGTCTCCAACGCCTTCGGCTCCGTCCTCAGCTCCGCCGCCGTCGTCACCGCGCCCTCTTCGATGCGCGTCGTCACCCGCTCCCCCGCCGCCGGTGCCGTCTCCGTCCTCCCCGACCAACCCCTCCGCCTCACCTTCGACCGCCCCGTCCGCGCCGGCACCTCCGGCCGTATCCGGATCATTAACACAAGCACCAACGCCGTCGTCGACACCCTCGATCTCGGCGCCGCCCCCACCCGCCTCGTCGGCACCAACCCCACGCCCTACGCCTTCTACCCCGCCATCGCCACCGACCGCACCGTCGCCTTCTACCCCCGCGCCGGCGTCCTCGCCTACGGCCAGACCTACCGCGTCGTCGTCGAGACCGGCGTCGTCCTCGACCCCGACGGCACCACGTTCGGCGGCGTCGCCGACACCGACGGCTGGACCTTCACCGTCCGCAACGCCGGCCCGCTCCCCGGCACGCGCAACCTCGTCGTCGCCGCCGACGGCTCCGGCGATTTCGCCAGCGTCCAGGGCGCCGTCGACTTCGTCCCCGCCGGCAACACCGCCCCCGTCACCATCGCGATCAAGCCCGGCACCTACCACGAACTCGTCTTCATCGGGTCCAACAAACCCTTCCTCACCCTCCGCGGCGAAGCCCGCGACGCCGTCGTCATCGCGTATCCCAACAACAACAACTTCAACGCCGGCAACAACCGCGCCATGGTCGCCTGCGACGCCTCCGACGTCCGCTTCGAGACCCTCACGCTCCGCAACACCACGCCCAAGGGCGGCTCCCAAGCCGAGGCCCTCCGCGGCAACGGCCAGCGCGTCGTCCTCGATCGCGTCGCCCTCTCCAGCTTCCAGGACACGCTGCTCTGGAACGGCTCCCTCTTCGTCGCCGACAGTTTCATCGAGGGCGATGTCGACTTCATGTGGGGCGGCGGCGCCGTCTATTTTCACCGCTGCGAACTCAAGGCCCTCTCCTCCGGCGCATATTACGCCCAGGTCCGCAACAGCGCCGCGACCAAGGGCCACGTCTACGTCGACTGCCGCCTCACCGCCGCCGACGGCGTGACCGGCGCCTACCTCGCCCGCATCGACCCGCGCGAGGGCGTCGCCAACACCTGGCCCGCCAGCCAGGTCGTGTTCATCGATTGCGCCATGGGCCCGCACCTCGCCCGCGAGGGCTGGCGCCTCGACAACGCCACCACTGCCCCGTCCCTCCAGTTCTGGGAATACCGCTCCGTCGACCTCGCCGGCGCCTCCCTCGACGTCACCGGCCGCCTCCGCGATTCGCGCCAGATCGCCGAGTCCGTCGCCGCCCAATACCGCAACCCGCAATTCGTCGTCGGCTTCACCCCCGCCCTCGCGCCCACGGTCGCGACGCCGCCCGCCGGCCAAGCCGTCACCGCCGGCGCCAACGTCCGCCTCTCCGTCGTCGCCACCGGGTATCCGGCACCCAACTACCAGTGGCTGCGCGGCGGCCAGCCGATCGCCGGCGCCACCGCCGCCACGCTCGTCCTCGCCCGCGCCACGACCGCCGACAGCGGCGACTACACCGTCCGCGTGTCCAACCTCTCCGGCTCCGTCACCTCCGCCCCCGCCGCCGTCGTCGTCGCCCCCGGCCGCTTCACCGGCCAATACTTCGGCACCGTCCAGCCCGCCGGCGCCTTCGCCCTCCACGTGCGCGACGACCATAGCGCCGTCCTCCTGCTCACCGGCCTCAGCCCGACCGGCGCCACCGCCGTCCGCACCGTGAAATTCGACGACACCGGCCGCGCCGCCGTCGCCGTCGCCAACCTCAACCTCGCCCTCGCCGTGACCGACGCCGGCGTGCTCTCCGGCACCGTCACCGGCAACTCCGCCGCCGTGCTCAACGGCCAGCGCTTCTCCGGCGGTCCCTTCGCCGCCTTCGCCGGCCACTTCCTCGCCGGTTCCGCCGCCGAGGCCGCCGCCGTCGACGTCATCGCCGACGGCTCCGGCCGCGTCTTCGCCGTCACCGCCGACGGCCGCGGCGGCTCCGGCTCGCTCTCCTCCACCGGCGCTTTTTCCGCCGGCCCCGTCGCCGGCACCCTCGCCGCCGACGGCTCCACCGTTGCCATCAACGCCCTCGCCGGCTCCCCCGTCGCCCTCACCGGCGCCGCCGACCGCCTCGCGCCCGGCCTGCGCCTCACCGGCCTCTCCACCCGCGCCCAAGCCGGCTCCGGCGGCAACGCCGCCATCGTCGGCTTCGTCGTCTCCGGCGACGCGCCTAAACCCGTCCTTGTGCGCGCCGTCGGCCCCGCCCTCGCCGCCTTCGGCGTCGGCGGCACCTTGCCCGCCCCCAAGGTCGAGCTCTTCCGCGGCCAATCCGTCATCGCCGCCAACACCGGCTGGTCCACGTCGCCCGTCGCCGGCGCCGTCGCCGCCGCGTCCGCCCAGGTCGGCCTCTTCCCGCTCGCGGCCAACAGCGCCGACTCCGCCCTGTTGCTCACCCTCGCCCCCGGCGCCTACACCGCCGTGATGACCGATGCCCAGGGCCGCACCGGCAACGGCCTCGTCGAGATCTACGACCTCGCCGCCGCCGACGGCCCCCACCGCCTCGCCAACCTCAGCTCCCGCGCCTTCGTCGGCTCCGGCGACGCCACCTTGATCGCCGGCATGACCGTCGCCGGCCCCGCCGCCAAACGCGTGCTCCTCCGCGCCGCCGGCCCCGCCCTCGCCGCCCTCGGCGTCGGCGAAGCCCTCGCGCGCGCCGAGCTCACCTTGCTCCAAGGCTCGCGCATCGTCGCGCGCAACACCGGCTGGAGCGCCGGCGGCGACACCGCCGCGATCTCCGCCGCCGCCGCGCAGGTGGGCGCGTTTCCCTTCGCCGCCGGCAGCGCCGACGCCGCGCTCCTGCTCACGCTGCCGCCCGGCAACTACACCGCCCAGATCACCGGCGCCGCCGGCACCACCGGCGTCGCCCTCGTCGAGGTCTACGAACTCTGAGGCCCGCCCCGCGGGGCGCGGATCGCCGCCGGCACCCGCCGCTTCCGGCTCCCGGATCGCGGCCCCTCCCAGCCCCGCTGCCCGCCGCGCGTAGCCCTCGCCGGCCCAACTCGCTGCACGTCGGCACGGGCGAGCGCGACCGAGTCGGACCGATCCGGTTTTCTTGCCGCAACAGGAGGCCAATACTCGGCTGCAAACCTCGCCCGGAAGGCGCCGACCGGCGCTCGGGCGATCCCCGTCGGCCGCACGGGCAATGGTTGTGCTTCTTTGCGGCCCTTCCTCCGGCGGGTCGGCTGGCGGCGTGACCCGGCGGGGCTCCGCCCGCCCCAACTTCGATTGGCAGAAATAGTTCGTCCGAAATCACCGGGGCCGGACCTATGGAGAAACGCGTCCTCGTGTCTCGCGCGGTCGCCCCCACCCACCCAATGACCCCCTCGGATTCCCACCCCTCCGCGGCTGCGTGCCGCTTTTTCCCGCGCCGCCGGCTGCTCGCCCTGGCACCGCTCGTTGCCCTCGGGCTCCACGCCCAGACTCCCGCGCCCACCGCCGGCACCCCCCTTCGCCCCCCGGCCGATGCCCCCGAGACGATCCTGCTCTCCCCCTTCACCATCACCTCCGAGAAAGACGTCGGCTACGAGGCCGGCGAGTCGCTCGCGGGCACCGGCCTGAAGACCAAACTCACCGACCTCGGCGCCGCGGTGTCCGTGATCACGTCGAAGTTTCTCGAGGACACCGCCTCCTTCAACCTGCGCGACGTCCTCGTCTACCAGACCAACATGGAGGTCTCGGGCTTCGGCGGCAATTACTCGGGCGCCAGCCCTGCCCTGGGCGCCGTCACCGCCGAGCCGGATTTGGGCAACGGCCCCGCCGGCACGCGCGTCCGCGGCCTCGCGGCGGCGACGCAGGCGATGAACTTCTACCGCGCCGTCTTCCCGATGGACGGCTACAACACCGACCGCGTCGAAGTGAACCGCGGCGCCAACGCCCTGCTCTTCGGCGTCGGCAGTCCCGCCGGCATCATCAACACGTCCACGGCCTCGGCCAACTTGGCCAAGCAGTCGGGCCATCTCGACCTCTCCGTCGGCAGCCACGGCAGCAGCCGCGTCGCGCTCAACGCCAACCTCGTGATCAAAAAGGGCGAGCTCGCCGTGCGCGCCGCGGCCGTGAAGAGCGACGACCAGTTCCAGCAGAAATTCACCTACAACAACAGCGACCGCCGCTACATCACCGGCACCTGGGACATCAAGCCCCTGCGCGACCTCGGCCTGCTCGATTCGACCACCGTCCGCGCGACGCTCGAAATGGGCGAAATCAAATCCAACCGCGCCCGCACGCTCACGCCCTCCGACCGCATTTCCTCGTGGTTCGACGCCTCGATGCCCGCCGATCTCCGCGCTGCCGGCGCCCGCGGCAAAGTCAGCTACGATCCCACGCGGGGACCGTTCAACACCTTCACCCGCGCGCTGGGCAACGCCACCCTCGGCGTGCCGGAGAACATCAATCGCTCGCCGACGTTTGTGTTCCAAAACGTCAACGCCACCGCGCCGCGCGACAACATCCCGACGGCCGGTGGCCAGCCGCTCCTCGGCCGCGGCATGGTCTCGAACAACGTCTTCTATCCGTCGACGGGCCTCGTCGGCACGGCCGTCACCGCCTACAGCCGGGAGCTCAGCCGCGTGCGCGCCGACTACGGCCTTGCCGACCAGGCCTTCTACACCTCCGAGAACCTGACTGACCCGACGGTCTTCAACTTCTTCGACAACCTCGTCGCCGGCCCGAACTCCGAGGCGAGATCCAACCTGCAGAATTTCGAGGTGTCCGTGCAGCAGCTGCTCTTCAATCGCAAGGCGGGCTTCGAGGTCTCGTTCAACCAGCAGAAGTGGGAGGAAGGCTACCAGTCGCTGATGAACCAAGCCGCCCCCTACATCACGATCGACGTGAACACCACGATGTGGACCGGCGAGACGAATCCCAATTTCGGCCGGCCGTTCATCTCCACCGCGGGCGCCGCGAGCTACCGCGACGAGCAGGTCGACACCACGCGCGCGAAGCTTTTCTACGAGCTCAACCTGCAGGAAAAGCTGAGCCCCACGCTTGGCGGCATCCTTGGCAAGCACGTCGTCTCCCTGCTCGGCCAGAAGGAGAAATACTTCACGGACTCCCGCGGCGGCGGCTCGATGTTCTACACGCCCGACAACTGGACCAACGGCAACAACCAGGCCCGCACCGCCGCGCAGTCGAAGCAGATCGTGACGATGGTCTACCTCGGGCCCTCGCTCCTCAACGCCAGCTCGCCGAGCGGCGCCAACCTCCCGGGTCTCCAGCAGAACCTGATGAACATGCACAACGAGATTAACGGCAAGGGTGTCGTCATCTCGCGCGTGCAGGCGCCGAGCGTGGCGGTCGCGCGCGACGCCATCTACAATCCCTACGCTACGCCCCTCACCGTGCGGCGCGAAAACCACGAGGTCACCAACACCGCCGGCTTCGCCTCGCTCAACGAGCGCACGCTCGATTCGCAGGCGCTCGCGCTCCAGGGCAACTGGCTCTGGGATCGCGTCGTCTCGACCGTTGGCTGGCGCAAGGAGAAGTCCTCCATCCGCAGCATCAACGCGCCCTTCGATCCTACCGGCGAGGGCTACGTGCGCGTCGACAGCCCGCTCTACAGCCTCGGCAATCCCGCGGCCGTGCCGCAGGCGTTTGAGAAGACGCTCTTCGCGTGGAGCGGCGTCGCCAAGGCCCCGGAGAAATGGCTGCGCCCCACGCGTTTCATCACCGCGCTGAATGTGTTCTATGGCAGCTCGGAGAACTTCAGCCCGCCGGCCACGAAGAGCGTCGATACCTTTGGCAAGGAGCTCGCCCCGCCGCGCGGCATCACGAAGGAAAAGGGAATTTACCTCGAGGCGTTCAACGGCCGCGTGACCGCGCGCCTGAACTTCTTCGAGACCACGCAGACGGGTGATTTCAACCCCACGGTGGGCAACATCCCCGCCGCGATCATGAGCATCTACAGCCAGGCCGTCACGATGGTGCGCGGCGGCAACATCCCCGATGGCGGCGGCGGCTTGCCGGTGGGCTTCGTCGCGCCGCCGCAGGCGCTGCTCGACACGTTCAACGCGCGCATCGTCAACGGCAACCTCCAGACCACCAATCCCGGCGTGCGCGACACGAGCGACTTCGTGTCCAAGGGCACCGAGCTCGAGGTCATGTTCCGGCCGACGCGGGGCCTGTCGTTCATGTTCAACGTCTCCGAACAG